>CALCMV010000318.1 GCA_937967535.1 uncultured Saprospiraceae bacterium | reverse complement strand
CATTCAATTAATTTTAAATTTGAATTAATCAGATGTCACCAAGATTAATTTCAATATTATTTTTCAAAAATAAATTTAAATGTATAAAAATTTGATTATCAATTAATTATAAATAATTTATTTTTTATAAAATAATAATTTTAAATGTTTTTTTCTCAATTCAAAATCCCCGAAACGCAACTTAAACTTAAACTTATTCTTAAACTTATTCTTATTCTTAAACTTTACTTAGAATCTATCTGCAAGTCGTCTCTCAAATCCATATTTATTTGCTGCAAATGTAAAGATTATTTTGTAAGCCGCTAAATTATATCGGTATGTACAAAAATCATCGTTACTTAGCCTGATTAATCAAGCAAATTCTCCTATCTTGGACTTTCTTTTGAGCTTATTTTTGCCAATTGGATGCTATTTAATTCTCTAGAATATTTATTGTTTTTGCCTGTTGCTTTTGTATTGTATTGGTCACTTTCCGACAAATATAAAATACAAAACGTGCTATTGCTCGTATTGAGTTACTTTTTTTACTCATGTTGGGATTGGCGTTTTTTGTCTTTAATCATAATTAGCTCTTTTACAGATTATTATGTAGGTAAATTTATTCACAATTCAAAGAATAAAATAACACGCAAACGCTTTTTGTATATCAGTTTATTGGTCAATTTGGGCTTGTTGGGCGTTTTCAAATATTATAATTTTTTCGCTGTCGAGTTCAATGATTTGTTGGGATTTTTCGGTTTGGAGGCATCTATGGTTACTTTGAATGTCATACTGCCCGTTGGTATTAGTTTTTATACCTTTCAGACTTTGAGCTATACGATTGATATTTATCGCGGCAAATTGGAACCTACGGATAAAATGGTTGATTTTTTCGCCTATGTTGCCTTTTTTCCGCAGCTCGTAGCCGGACCGATTGAACGCGCCAAAGACCTGCTGCCACAGTTTCATGTAGCCCGAAAGTTTGATTATACAAAAGGGATAGACGGACTTAGGCAGATGCTTTGGGGCTTTTTCAAAAAAGTCGTTATTGCCGATAATTGTGCGCCTTTTGTTGATTTGATTTTTGGTCATCATGCAGATTATGGTGCTGGGATTTTGCTATTGGGTCTTGCCTTATTTGCACTTCAGTTGTATGCCGATTTTTCGGGCTATTCTGATATTGCAATTGGTACGGCACGGATATTTGGTTTTAATTTGACCCAAAATTTCTCCACACCTTACTTTGCCGTATCTACCACTACACTCTGGCGACGCTGGCACATCACGCTCTCTACTTGGGCAAACGAATACGTTTTTCTCCCCATATCTTCGAGTCTCAAAAGACTGAAACGCCGGGCTGTTTTGCTGAGTTTGGTGATTACTTTTACCTTGATAGGCTTGTGGCATGGCGCAAATTGGACATTCGTTTGCTTTGGTCTGTGGCACGGATTGGTAGTGACATTTGAGTATATTACGCAGAAACAAAGGCGGCAATTGACGAAAAAAACAGGGAAATCATTGATGCAATTTAGCGGTTGGTTCGCAACTATTATAGTGTGGCTAATTGGTTGTATATTTTTCCGTTCGGCAACAATAAATGACGCTTTTATATATTTTAAAAACATCTTTACACTATCCGATAAAAAATTATATGAAGTCATTGATACTGTTGGTTTGACTATCAATCAACTATATATTATAATTTTTTCTATCATATTTTTATTTACTGTTGAATGGCTCAACCGCCGCCAAAAACATGGCTTGGGTAATACGCCCTCCAACCTTATTCTTCGATACGGAACTTATGTACTCTTGTGTGTATTGATAATGGAGTATTTTCATGGGCAGAACAGTTTTGTTTATTTCCAATTTTAACCGGACACTTGAATTTAGCTGGACATTTTGGAAATTCGGTAACTGGGAAATTCGGTTTTAAATCGTAAGTAATTGATTATCAATTAGTTTATTTTTATTAGAATTAAAAAATATTTAATTAATTTTATTTTATACTTATTTGATAAAAAATGATGTACCTAATACCAAATTTCCTAATTCCCCAATGTCCAAAGTCCAGATTCAGGCAACTCGAAATAAATGCTTTACAAATTGACCGGAAACACTGTACTGACGACTTTAGCCGTCAGATAAATTTTATTTTAATTTTTAATTTATTAAATTTTAAGTATTTATAAATTATTATTTTTTATAATTATTATAAATAATAATAAAATTAAACTTATAAATTATTATTTTTAAATTTTTTATACATAAAAATAATAATGTACTTGACAGTTAAAGCAGTTATTACAGTTTTCCGAAATTTATACCGTTCAAAGTATAATATCCTATAAATGGACTTTGGATATTATGCTTGAGAATTTTACCAAATTTCCCAGTTTTCTAATTCCAGTTAAATAGCAAAATTCACACTTTTTTTCTATTTTTGCATGAAATCATATTAGCGAAAATTCGCTATTAAGTAATGAGAAAAATAAGTTTTTTAACAATTCAACAATCAAGTAATTACATGACCAGATTCCTTCTGCTATTCATTTTTATCATCACCTATCAAACTGCTTTTACACAAATTAATCCCGAAAACATCGAAATCGTTCGCGATAGTTTTGGAATTCCATTCATCTACGCACCCACCAATGCCGAAGCTGCTTACGGTTTAGCATGGGCGCAATGCGAGGACAATTTCAACATCATGCAGGAAGCCTTCTCTGCTGTACGCCTCAAAACCGGTACGGTACTCGGTCCTGATGGTGCAGCGATTGATTTTATAATGCAAATGTTTCAAATCCGCGAATTTATCGAAAGCCGCTACGAACAAGACATCAGCCCCGAATACGACGCAATTTTGCAGGCATACGCGGCGGGTATCAACCGCTACGCCGAGTTACATCCCGAAGAAGTCATTCTAAAAGAACTCAACAACATTCAAAAACAGGAAATCCTGCAAATCTTCACCCTCAATTTTATGGTCAACAACCACGCCGTAGTGGATATCGCCAAAGTACTAGGCAACAAAATGGACCTCTACCCTACACTAGGCAGGTATCAGGGCGGCGGCTCCAATGCGATGGCATACAGCCCACTCAAAACAAGCGATGGCAGAAGTTACCTCGTTGGTAATCCGCATCAACCCATTGACGGACCGGCAAGTTTTTGGGAAGTCGGCATCAAAACGGACGAAGGACTTGACATCTTCGGGGCAACTTTCGTAGCAGGTGGCATCACGCCCTTCATTGCCGCTACACCCAATTTTGCATGGACACACACGACCAATTATGACGATTTTTCGGATGTATTTGAATTAAAAATACATCCAAAAAAGAAAAATTTATATGAATTTGACGGTGAATGGCTGGAGTTGGAAAAGCATCATGCCAAGTTACGCATCAAAATCGGACCCATCATTTTACCTATTAAGAAAAAATACTATACCAGCATCTACGGACCTACCGCCAGAAATAAATCCGGGACATTCGCTTTCCGAAGTAATGCCTTTTACAATGCCAAAACCGCCGAACAATGGTTTAGAATGGGCTTGGCACAAAATTTTGAGGAGTTCCAACAAGCCATTGATATACAAGGGATTCCGACCCAAACGATTACCTATGCCGATAAGGATGGTAATATTTTTCACGATAATAATGCCCTCATGCCTGTGCGCTCGTCTGATTACGAATGGCGCGGAATCGTACCCGGCAATACTTCTGCTACACTGTGGAGTTACGACACCATCATGCCCCGCGAAATGAACGTCCGTGTGGTCAACCCACAAGCGGGCTATGTATTTGATGCGAATAGTACGCCATTCGATGCAACGGCTGCCAATGAAAACCCAAATCCCGATAATTATCCCGCTACTTTCGGATTGATGACCTCCAACACCCATCGCGCCAATCGCTTTAAATACTTAATAGAACAATATGAAAAAGTAAGTTTTGAAGACATCAAATCCATCCGCGACGATGAGAGCTATCACCCCACCGATATTAGTTTTCGCAATGCCATGAATCTCAATATTCTATTTGATATTCCTTCAAAATATCCTGATTTACAATCACTCGAACAACATCTAAAAAAATGGGACCGCCGCATGAATATCGAAAATAAACACGCCGCGCTTTTCGCACTAACCACGATGCACCTGCAAAAATTTATAACAAAAAAGTATGCTTTGTACGACAATACGCTTTCGGAAGAAAAGTATGCAGAGGGGCTTCGCTGGGCGCGTAATTTTCTGATGAGACACTACGGTACGCTCGAAGTGCCACTTGGTGATATTCAAAAACTTGTGCGCGGCGACCGGGAACTGCCCATGTATGGCAGCACCAATACACTCGCCAATTGTCACTTGGAAAAACATGGCAGAAAGAAAGTCAAAATGAAGCATGGCGATACCTTTATTATGTACGCAGGATTTGGTGAGAATGGCTTGGAATTGCTCAAAACGGTCAATCTTTTTGGAAATAGCTGGAAGCCCGACAGTCCACATTATGATGACCAAATGCACTTATTGGTCAATAAGCAAACTAAAGATATTTCCTTGGAGAAAGCTACGGTTTATAAAAATGCAATACGGATTTATCATCCCAAATAATGCTCATAGCAAGGACTTTACAGGCTGACCACGAATACCGTACCGACGACTTTAGCCGTCGCGTGAAATTAAAATATATTTATAAATAATTTATCCGACGACTAAAGTCGTCAGTACAGTGTTGGCGGTCAGCCTTACTACTTATACAACTTCAATTCGGTATAAAAATAGGTTTCCAAGACCTCCAATTCCACGTCTTGAATATCATTGGCGAGATAGCTGAGGCAGGCTTCTGTTTTTTGTTGGGCAGTCAAAAATTTGATGAAGGGTTTTTGGTGATTCATTGCCCAGAGTTGTTGTTGACTATTGTTTTTTTTATTCAACATTTCAAAAAGTTGAATATATTTTTTATTCCACGCCAATTGCCATTTGCCTGATAATTTGGCTGTCGAAGTTTCTTTTCGTAGCGTATCATTGGCGCGATTGAGTTGGCGGCTTTCAATGTGCATCGCTTCCATATCAATATCTTGTTGATGAAAAGCAAGGCGTTCGGTCATATCCGCACATTCTACGAGAGCTTCGAGTGATTTGTTTAATTCATAGATACTCAATGAGTTAACGCCATTGACATCATCCGGCAATACCGCCAAATCTACACGCATATACACGCCGTACAGGTCGTTTGCATCCGCATCGTAGCAGAGGCGTACCGTTTGGAAATTATTTTCATAGGCAAAATTATACATGCCATAACGCTCCTCCAATCCAGCGACATTTCCCACTTCACCAAGCGGTGTCCGCATAGAAAGCAGTCTAAAATCATAGCCTTCCAAGTGCGTCAAACTACAAACCACCGGCTGCTTGCGCCCCAATACCGTCGAAATATCTACCGTACAAAAATCGCCTGCTTCGAGCCGTTTGCTATCTCGAATCATACCAATTTCCCCCACTTCGATACTCGATATAATCCGAGTGATAATGCTTTTACTCAATGCTTAAATGCTTAAATGATGAAATGCGATAATGATGAATTGACGAATTGACGAATTGTTGAATTGTTGAATTGTTGAATTGTTGAATTGTTGAATTGTTGAATTGTTGAATTGTCGAAAAGTAATAACACGACAACACGACAACACGACAACACGACAACTCGACAACACGACAACTCATCAACACGTCAACACACTTTTAATACAGCCGTCTTCTTTTTTATCAAAAATACGATAGGCTTCCACGCCTTCTGCCAAATCAAATTCGTGTGTGATAACGCTGTTGATTTGCGCGTCAAAAGTAATCAATTTATCTGTTAATTTGGTCATATAATGGCGTGCGGGACATCTGCCGATTTTGAATGTGAGATTTTTATCATAGGCATCGGCGGGCGTAAAAGCAAATGGCGTGGTATGCACACCCACCGTCGAAATGATGCCGCCCGGACGCACCAAACGCATCGCCATACTACTCGCCTCATTGCTGCCGACTACCTCCAAGACCGCATCTGCACCAATACCCTTTGTGGCTTCCATGATAATTTCGACGGGATTTTGTGTTTTGAAATTAATCGGAATTGCACCGAAGGATTCGGCTTTTTGGAGGCGTTCTGCTATGGCATCAATCGCATAAATATGTGCCGCCCCCATCATGCGGGTTGCCAATACCGCCATCAATCCGACTGAGCCGCAGCCGAGTATGACATAGGTTCCATTGGCTTGAATATCAGCTTGTTCGGCACAGTAATAACCAGTCGAAAAATTGTCGCCAAGCATCAAACCTGCCTTGTACGACACGCCTTGCGGCAACAAGACCAGAGAGGCATCTGCCATCGGCACGCGCACATATTCTGCCTGTCCGCCATGCAGCCCCTCTCCTTTTTCGCGCCAGCCGTAGAGTTGGTTGTGTAGGCATCGGCAGGTTAAGCCAATTTTGCAAAAATGACACTCTCCACAATTGGTCGAAAACGGACTAATCACCACATCACCCTTCCGAAAACGCTGCACTGCACTCCCCGTTTCCACGATTTCGCCGACAAATTCATGCCCCATTGCCGTACCACAATCAATGCCCGTCTCGCGTCCGTGATACACATGCAGGTCTGACCCGCATACACCCGCGATATGTACGCGCACAATCGCATCGCCCGCTTGTAGAATCTTGGGGTCGGGAATGTTTTCATACTTGAGCGTTTGCTTGTCTTGAAAAGTAATTGCTTTCATAGTGTGTTGTGGTGTGGTGTGGTGTTGTAGTGTCGTTGTGTTGTCGTGTTGTTGTAGTTTTAAATTTGGGTGTAAAATAACGTTTTGTACTCAACTTTAAATGTACTTTTGCGGTTTAATTTTTGAAAAACGCAGTATGCGTCTCGCTTGCGCCATACTTATGTTTTGCAAGTAATACACAGTGCAAGCAAGCGGCAATTTTCAAAATTGTTTGGTGTGTAAAATATTAGGGGCAATCAGATATGAAAAGTCAAAACACATATATTGCACATCTTTAATTTTGCTACAAAGACACGAAGGCACAAAGAATTTTCATGCTTATCAGCAATTTATACTTTGTGTCTTCGTGTCTTTGTGGCAGTTTTCAGTTTTGAATTATGTTTAAATACATTAAAATGCCCATAATGTTTTACACATTCTAATTGTTTTATTTTTGTATTTATTTAAATTTTATAAAAATAATATTAATGTTATTATTTTCTTATTCTTCAAAAATATATTTATCGCTAATTTTAGTTGTATTATTTGTTGCCTGCCAGATAGATAATACGCCCTTACCAATTTTGGGAGAAAGAGATATTAGTGAAAAAATCGTCGATGGAAAAGTGGTAAAAGATACGATTTACTATGCAATTCCCGATTTTAATTTTACGAATCAACATGGAAAAAGTATCACACCAAATACTTTTGAAGATAAGATTTATGTATCGGATTTCTTTTTTACAAGTTGTCCGACGATATGCCCGACGGTGAAAGTACAAATGCGCCGAATCTACGACAAATACCAATCAGATGACCGCCTCCTGATGGTTTCGCATACGCTTGACCCTAAGCGCGATACGGTCAAAAAATTATTGGATTATAGCAAAAAACTTCAACTTGAAGGCGATAAATGGCATTTTGTAACGGGTGAAAAAGACGCTTTGTATGATATGGCACATGCTTATTTTGTATCAGCTATGGAAGACCCTGATGAACCCGGCGGCATCACGCATAGCGGCAAGATTATATTGGCAGACAAGCAAAAACGCATACGCGCCTTTGCTGACGGAACAGACGCAGAACAAGTAACACAATTATTGAAAGATATAGATAAATTATTGGATGAGGAGTTTTAGAGTCCCGTTATTCGTTGACTCTATACTACTATACATGATGAGAACCTTGCCACAAAGTCACAAAGACACAAAGGGTAAATCGCTGATAATTAAGTAAATATAATTTTTAAAATTCTTTGTGTCTTTGTGCCTTCGTGGCGATGTATAGTAGTATGCGTTGACTCGTTATTCGTTTCTTAATTAATTAATAATCAATAACTTACTGTAATTTTTAATTGTCAATGAATTGCGAATTAAACCAGTAGCCCAATTGAACGCGAGTGTTTTTTTATGAAGAATTTTATAGCTAAAAAATCAGCACATTACAAAAGCATAGAGCTTAAACCTTGCGATTTTGTGATGCTTGTTTTTGCATTGATGTGCCTTGCGATTTTGCCCTCATCATGCGATTCAAATCCCTACAAACAAGGTCAATTACTATACGAAAATTATTGTCAAAACTGTCATTTGGAAAGTGGTGAGGCATTATTGGGCTTGATTCCGCCTTTGAAAAAATCGGATTATCTGAAGAATCATCAAGCGGAATTACCTTGTATTATTCGTTATGGATTGGAGGGGGAAATTGTGGTCAATGGTTTGCCCTATAATCACGAAATGCCGGCAAACGACAAATTTAGCGAGATAGAAATTGCGAATATTATTAACTTTGTAAATCATCAGTGGGGCAATGATTATGGCTATGTTTCGTACGATATGGTGAAGAAGACGCTTGAAAAATGTAAATAGTTTTTAGTTCTTAGTTCTTAGGCACTTAGGAATTTTTTGAAACCAACATGTTGTCGATAAATTTGCAATGTTGGTTATCCCTCCGAAGGAGTCTTAAATTTAAATTTGAGTTTAAACTTGTTCTTAAACTTAAACTTAAACTTTACTTAGTTCTTAGTTAAATTAAATAGTAATGAGAAAAATTCGTTTTATTTATTGTGCAATTCCATTTTTAATGCTTGCATTTCAAGCCGATGCCCAAAGCACTCGTTTCTCATTAATCGAGGAGGATACACCTACACTATTTGCCGATTTTAAGGAGATACAAAGCACTTCGCTGCAAAAATATCCGACTAATCCTTTGCAAATCACACCCATTCCAAAGGCATATTCTTATGAAGACCTTGCTGTTTTCTGCAAATTGGAAGTGCAGTTGGAAAAGACCCTCAAATTTCCTGTCAAAATACGATTGGGTGAGGTCAATTATGTGGAAATGCTGGAAGGCAAACCTTATACGCCCGACCCAACGATGAGTTATTAGTTCTTTGTTCTTTGGGAGGTCTTCGAGTAAAATAGGGAATAGTTGACACTTTTTTTGAAATGTAAAATGTAAAATAATAAATCCCGTCATTCGTCGGGACAAGTTGTAAAATGTAAATTTATAGGGCGTGAGTGGACGCGATATATTTTTAATTCATTGATTTTTAAATTTTTAAACAGTAAAAAAAATAAGATGTATTGTACGCGTACTACAAGAAGTACTTTTACATTTTACATTTTATTATTATTTATTTCTTTTATTGCATAATCTGCTGCGCGTGCGGTCAATGCCATGAAGGTCAGCGAAGGATTTTGGGTGGCTACGGAAGTCATACATGCGCCATCGGTGACGAATACATTTTTGCAGGTATGCAGTTGATTCCATTTATTGAGCAAGGATGTTTTCGGGTCTTTGCCCATACGAACACCGCCCATTTCGTGTATATCAAGACCGGGAGCTTGTTGGGTGTCATTATAGTGGATATTTTTGAAGCCTGCTTTGGTGAGCATTTCGGTCATTTGTTCTTTAAAATCTATGAGCATTTTTTCATCATTATCGTCATAATCTATCGAAATTTGGAGTTGTGGAATGTCCCATTCGTCTTTTTCATTTTCATCCAAAGCCACAAAATTAGTTGCTTTTGGAATCGTTTCGCCCATCATACCTGCCCAGATGCCCCATCCTTCAAATTCGGGTTTTGACATCAGATTTTGGTACAATTCTGCTCCAAAACCTTCCGAATTAAAAGACTTGCCACGATTGGCACCGAATGAAATGGCATAGCCGCGCAAAAAGTCAGTCTCCTGACGATATACATTGCGAAAACGCGGAATATACCCGAAAGTCGGACGTTTGCCATCGGTTTTTACATCTTTAAAATCATCAATCGTAGCGAATATTTTGCCGCGATAATTGTGGAAAGCTATGTACTTGCCCAACAAGCCGTTGTCATTGCCGAGTCCATTGGGAAATCGTTTGGAAGTGGAATTGAGCAGGATGGCATTGGTATTGAGTGTACCCGCATTGACGAATATCGTTTTGGCAAAATACTCGGTACTTTGCTTCGTATTGGCATCTATGACGCGGACACCTGTTGCGCGATTTTCTTTATCATCAAAAATAATGGAATGTACGACCGAATGAGGGCGCAAGGTCAAATTGCCCGTATTGGCAGCAGATGGAATGAGCGTAGAATTGGCATTAAAATAACCGCCATAAGGACACCCGCGCTCGCACACCACCCGATTCTGACATAAGGCTCTGCCTTGCTTGCGAATCTCCTCCGTCATTTCCGAAAGGTGGGCGCAACGACCATAAATCAGATGCCTGTCTTTGTAATTATTTTTTAAATATTCTTGAAAATGCTCCTCCACGCAATTCAATCCCCATGCCTTCAAAAACTCGCCATCGGGTACGGTATCCAATCCATCTTTATTGCCCGAAATACCTACATATCGCTCTACATAGCTGTACCAATCCGCCAAATCATCATAGCCAATAGGCCACTCTATTGCAAAACCGTCCCTTGTCGGTCCTTCAAAATCGTATTTGCTCCAACGCTGCGTTTGTCGCGCCCACATGAGCGAGCGTCCGCCGACCTGATAGCCGCGAATCCAGTCAAAAGGCTTCGTCTGCACATAAGGATGTTCTTTGTCTTTTACAAAAAAATGCGTGGTATCTTCCCGAAAAGCATAGCATTTGCTAGCTACCGGATTTTCCTCGCGTTGCGCCCGCGTGAGATTGCCACGATATTTAAATTCCCACGGACGCATATTCGTAGTCGGATAATCTACGATGTGTTTTACATCACGTCCTCTTTCCAATAGTAGTGTTTTGAAGCCTTTTTCGCAAAATTCTTTGGCTGCCCATCCACCCGTCATCCCTGCACCGATTACTATGACATCATAATTATTTGTATCTGACATTTTTATATTTTAATGTTGATTGAATGATTTTTGATAACTTTGCATCCTTTCCTTTTTTCCTGCTCAAAATAAGTATTTATTTTGAGTTGAAAACAATTCAAAATTTTGTCAATCATCTAAGAGCATGAAATAGTTTGTGACCCATGTAAATCTTCAAATATCCACACAAGCCGAATAGCGACTCGGTACAAATTCGTATTCAAAGTGATTCACTTGATAATCTTCTGAACGGGTAAAATATTCTATGCTCAATTTTTTGTTGGTTTCTAAAAAATCTTTTATAGGTGAGGTGTTTTCATCCAAAAATATATCACTTAGAATTTGTGTTTGCTGCTCAGGCTTTAGTTTTTTGAAAGGCTCCTCAGATTTACTTTTTATATCTTCCTGAAAATCTTTTAAACCCTTTATATATTTTTCAAGGTCTTCCATATCGTAGCAATCATTGATTCTTGTCAGTATATAATCCAATGGAGTTTCTGTAGTACTTGTCGGCATCTTTTCCGGTGCCAATATCGCAGCTTGCAAGGCTTCGATGAGTTGGTATTGTTCTCTATCCAATGCTAAATGCTGATATTTTTTGTATGGGAAAAAAGTACTTTGAAAATCGCAGGAAGGCAGTAATGCCAAACCCGAAGATACTACTACTATTTGTCGAATGGCTTGTCGTCTTTTCATATTTATCAGTGGTGCCGTAACCTGTTAAGTTTAAGTTTATCCCGTACAGTTGTCGGGAAAGTTTAAGTTTAAGATTTTTTTACGAATTTATTGATAATTCCCTTGAAATTATTGTTTTATCGTTACTTATAATAAGCGTATTTTCAAATGTATTATTTTTATTATTAATTTAAAAACAAAATTAGCACGAATAATGTGTTTTTTGTTATTTTTCATAAATAAAAGTTTTAAATAATATTTTCATAAAAATAAATTCATACATATTTAATTCTAATTAAAATAAAAAATAATCATTATGCAATGTGTTCGTTAATTTTGTCCCGATAATTATCGGGACAAAATTTGGCGAAGACATTGTATCAACTAACTCGGAGGATAACGAAGTAATATTTTCGATGATATTAGAGCATGTTTAAAATAAACAACTATATTTTCCTTCATTAAAACAACATAGCACGCTCACACAGCAAACTATCAACTATTGACTACGGACTATCAACTATAAACCCTATCTTGCACCGAAATTTAAGAAAATGTCTGTTCATAAAGAATTTAAAAGAATTACGACCCATGCGCTTCAGGCGATGAAGGCAAGAGGTGAGCGTATTTCCATGTTGACAGCTTACGACTATTCGATGGCAAAAATATTGGATGCCGGTGGGGTAGATGTACTACTCGTAGGCGATTCAGCGTCTAATGTAATGGCAGGGCATGAAACAACACTGCCTATCACGCTCGACCAAATGATTTATCATGCTTCCTCTGTGGTACGGGCGGTAGAACGTGCCTTGGTCGTAGTTGATTTGCCCTTTGGCAATTATCAGGGAAGTTCGCGCAAAGCACTCGCTTCTACGGTACGCATCATGAAGGAATCCGGCGCACATGCTGTCAAGATGGAAGGCGGCAAAGAGATACAAGAAAGTATCGAGAGGGTATTGTCGGCGGGTGTTCCGGTGATGGGGCATTTGGGCTTGACACCACAATCCATTTACAAATTTGGCACCTACACTGTCCGTGCCAAAGGAGAAGTAGAAGCGGAACGATTGATTAAAGATGCCAAATTGCTGCAAAAAATCGGTTGTTTTGCCATTGTATTGGAAAAAATACCTGCCGAATTGGGCAAACAAGTATCGGAAATGCTCGATATTCCAACAATCGGTATTGGCGGCGGACAACATACTGACGGGCAGGTACTCGTAACACACGATATGTTGGGCATTACCAAAGATTTTCACCCTCGTTTTTTGCGCCGATACGCCAATTTATTCGACACCATAAAAGAAGCAGTTGAGCAGTACAGCACAGATGTGAAAAACCGAGATTTTCCCAGTAAAAAGGAACAATATTAAGGACAATTCGTTAAACACACTCTAAACAACAATGAGAGAATGAGTGAATTAATGCGTCAATGCGATAATAAAAACATTAGCGATTGACACATTGTAGCATTATTGCTTTACGAATTTACTCATTCAAAATTAATATGAGATTCGACGACTTTGATTTTTGTTATGAATTGTTGGATGGACTTGATGCCATGGGCTTCGAGACCGCTACCCCAATTCAAGAACAAGCCATTCCCATTATTATGGATGGCAAGGATATTATTGCCTGCGCCCAAACGGGTACCGGAAAAACAGCAGCTTTTTTGCTGCCTATACTCGATAAAATTACACGTTCCGGCGAGCAGGGAAAGGTCAATACATTGGTCATTGCGCCTACACGCGAACTGGCTTTGCAAATTGACCAACAAGTAGAAGGTTTTTCTTACTTTTTGGGAATCAGTTCTTTAGCAGTCTATGGCGGTGGCGATGGGATGTCGTGGGAACAACAGAAAAAAGCCCTGACTAAAGGCGCAGACCTCATCATAGCTACGCCCGGACGCTTATTGTCGCATCTTGGAATGGGATATGTAAAATTTGACGATATTGAACACCTCATTCTCGACGAAGCAGACCGGATGCTTGATATGGGATTTTTTGAAGATATAATGAGTATCGTCGGGCATTTGCCCAAAGAACGTCAAAATTTGCTCTTTTCGGCTACGATGCCTCCAAAAATTCGCCAACTCGCCAAAAAAATTCTCAAAGAACCCGAACAAATTAGTATTGCTATTTCCAAACCCGCAGAAGGCGTACTACAAGCCGCTTATTTGGTATTTGATGACTATAAAACCGCATTGCTCAAAAGCCTCATTAAAGATAAAAAAGACGCTTACCACAGTATCATTGTCTTTGCTTCTACGAAAAAACTGGTCAGTCAGATTGCCAGAGAACTCCAACGTGCCAATGTTCCCGCCAAATCCATCTCGTCAGATTTAGAGCAAAAAGAACGGGAAGATGTATTGCTTGAATTTCGCAATCGGCAGTTGCAAGTCCTTGTGGCTACCGACATTATGGCGCGGGGTATTGATATTAAGGAAATTAATTTGGTGGTCAATTATGATGTACCGAGCGACGCGGAAGATTACGTACACCGCGTAGGACGTACCGCACGCGCCGACTCTACAGGCGTGGCATTGACCTTTATCAATGAGACCGACCAACGCAAATTTTACAGTATCGAAACCCTCATCGAGCAAGAAGTAGCGAAAATAAAAACGCCCGAACAAATCGGCGCATCGCCCGAATACGAACCACACAAGAAACACAAAAGTCATAAACACAGAAGCGGTGGCAAAGGTGGCGGACGCAGCAGAGGCGGCGGAAATAGAAATCGCGGCGGTAGCGGTAGAAATAAAAATCGTAGTGGCAGTAAAAACAGAAACTCAAACAGATGACCTTCGGGAAATAAGATTAAAGACTCCTGAACTGTTGGCTTTAACCAATTTGCAACAAATCTCCTGTAATTTTTTCTTTTTACATTTTGGGAAATTGTATATTTGCGTATAATGCGGACGAGAACTCCGTAATGACTGCTTTACAGACTGACCGCGAATACTGTACAGGCGAATTCATTCGCCATGTGAAAAATAAATAAAATTCGTATAACATTTATTTACAGTAAATTATAAATAAAAATCATACTAAACATGGCGATTGAAATCGCCTGTACGAGTTC
>CALCMV010000317.1 GCA_937967535.1 uncultured Saprospiraceae bacterium | reverse complement strand
AGAGCATGTTTAAATTTTTTCTGCCTGACAACCAATATCTTATGAACTTGACTTCACATCAAATCGGTCACTTATCCCGATAAATTCCCTCTTTGATGCCTCGTCAAAACCATAAGCTATTGATTATCAGTTTGAAAAAATTTAAACATGCTCTTAAACGGGTAGCCAATTTTAATTCGTTCCAAAGAGCCTTCTTTTTTTGTTTGATAAGTAACACAATAATTGTTTTATATATACTTATCAAGGCAAAACATTCAAAATTAACTCATTTAAATTTTAATATTAAGAACGTGGAAAGTATCGAAGTGTTACACAAGTTGATAAGAATACGGCGTTTTATCAAGTTTTACACTAAAAAAATGCGCTATTAACAAATCATTAAGGAAAATAATAAAAATAACTTTCAAAATAATGTCTTCGCCAAATTTTTCATTCAAAATTCAAAATTGGCGAACACATTATCAAAATTGGACACGTTTTATTGGGCAAAATTTCAAAGTACTCGAAAAATAATTAAACAATAAAAACATTAAATTTATTTTTATTTGAAATTCAATGAAATACAATTTTAGTTTCAACTTAAAATTCTTATTACCGCCCAACAATCAATTAGAAAAACGTTTTTCATAGACCGCCACATTTCCCCGATTATCCGTCACGACCAATTCTAATTGATGTTTTCCCTTTGGAATGTTGCCGTCGAATTTGTGTACCAATTGGTCATTTTTCTCGTCATATTCCATCAAAATCCAGCGTCCGTCCACAGTCGCGCGATAGCTTTTGATACCTGAAAAATCATCATCAATTTTGAACCTCATGCGGTAGCCTTTAGCCATCGTGGCTGAGATTTTGGAGGCTTTTATCGTCGGCGGAATCGTATCTAACATAATGGTCAGATTGCCCAATTCCCGCGCATTGGCTTTGAGCAATTCGCCTTCCCAACGACTGCCGGAGAGGGCTTGTTCTTTCATCCCTTCGGGGCAAAATGCAAGGACCGCTTTCTCCTTCAAATGTTCCGGCAGACCCACAGGGCGAATGCCCACCGTAAAATATTTGTGCATCGGAATCATCCTATCACCCAAATGATATACAGGCGAATACGTATCTCCTGATTCTTCATAACTTACTTGATAATTCATGTACAAATCTTCGTAAAATGTCCCTTCGGGAAAATCCACCTCAAAATCGCCGTTGAGAATAAGGTTTTGTTGATTATATGGTAAAATATAATTATAATTCTGCGAAAAATCGGCAGCTTGCACTTCATCTCGTCGAATGAAAAACCAAAATTTAGAAGCATTGCCGTAGCTGTCTTTTACAATATATTCAACTTTTTTTGCGCGATTTTTTTCCAATGCAATCACCCCTCTATCCACCACATTTTCATAAATAGATAATTGATTTCCGGGCAATAAAAAACAACGATTGAAATAGCTGCGTTTGGTCAATCTTTCGCGATAGTCGCAGTGGGCATTGATATAGCGCGATTCATCAAATGAAATTTCATCCATCCGAAAACTATAATACAGCGAATCATCCACCCGCATTTCCATCGAATAAATACCGTTCCAATTGGATACGCCATCCATAAAATCGAAGGCTTTGAGTGCCAAGCCCACGCGCCACGCACCTATTCGTAGCGTGTCGCCACCTACATAATAGCCATTTTGTCCTTTTTTGAGGTCGTATTTTTTAGCCTCAATTTCCCTCATATCGGGCGTGAGCGAATAGACTTTCAATTGAGTGATACGCGGCGGTGTTTTATCTTTTATTTTCAATCCGAATAACAAGGGATTAATCGCTTTCTCCGTCACCGTATTACGAATTTCAAAATGCAAATGCGTACCAAATGACCGTCCCGAAGTTCCCATATAACCAATCAATTCGCCTTTTTTGACCGGAATTTCACCTGCCGCAGGATACAAATCTACTCGAAATTGTTCTTGTTCGTATTGGCGTTTTTTGACGTATCGCGCAATCGTATCATTATACCGAAAAAGGTGAGCATAGACCGATGTGTAGCCATTCGGATGGTCGATATAAACGACATTTCCGTAGCTATTTGGCAAGGCTTTTACCCGCGACACATAGCCGTCTGCGACTGCATAAATATTATCGCCAACTCCCTTCAAAGGCTTGATGTCGATACCTGCATGGAAGTGATTTGGACGCAATTCGCCAAATGTACCGGAGAGTTTCATCTCATAACCCACAGGCGAACGGAAGTAGTCTTGCGGATAGGGATTTTGTTGGGTAATGGTAAAAGCAGCACCTAAAACGATGACTGCCAAAACGATGTATTTGATTGCCTTATTCATTTGGCGCAAATATAGAAAAAAACATGCCGAGTCGAATGAGTAGAGGAGTAAATGATGAAATGAGTAAATGTTTCAGAAGGAAACCCCTTGAACTATTTTTGATTTATCAAAAAAAGAATGAAAATGACTTGACTTCAAGGCATTTTTAAACTAATTTTGACTTGAATACAAGTCAAAATGGAAGAATTAATTCAATATCAAAGCAATTTACTCAAAAGTATCAACAAGGATTTTACGCGATATGCCTATTCAAAACTCCCCTGGCAATCACGATTTTTGGGTATCAAGGGCTTTCGCGGAGTAGGGAAAACGACGATGCTTTTACAGTATTTAAAATACGAATTAAAGGATTTGTCGGAGCATCTCTACGTCACTTTAGACCATCCTTATTTTTATCAACACAGTTTGTATGAATTAGCGGAACAATTTTATCAATTGGGCGGAAAAACGCTCTTGGTTGATGAAGTCCATAAGCTCTCTGATTGGTCCAGAGAGCTAAAAATTGTTTATGATGGCTACCCGGATTTACAGCTTATCTTTACATCCTCTTCGGCTTTGGATATTCTGAAAGGAGAGTCCGATTTGAGTCGCAGGGTGCTGACTTACGAATTAGGCGGATTGTCTTTCAGGGAGTATATTTCATTCGTTCATGGTATTGATTTTCCGGTTTATTCTCTATCTGAAATTACGGAAAATCACCTGCAAATCGCCACCGAAATTGCCGCACAAGTAAGACCTATTGCTTTGTTTAAAAACTACCTCCAAACCGGCTATTATCCATACGGGCAAGCCGAAGCAAAAGAATTTTTCCAAAAAAGATTATTGCAAGCATTAGAGGTCGTTTTACAATCCGACATCAATTATATTTATGGATATACCTCCGAAAATACCGCTAAGATTAAAAAATTATTGGGCGTAATATCCGAGTCGCCCCCCTTTACCATCAATATTGCGGCAGTAGCCGACAAATTGAGTATTGGAAGAAGCACGGTTTCCAATTATTTGTACGCACTACACGATGCAGGTATTCTTCGCTTTTTAAATAGAAAAGGAAAAGGTGTTGCAAGACTACAAAAACCGGATAAAATCTATTTGGACAACACCAATTTATCTTTAGTCCTTCAAAGCAATATTGATAAAGGAACACAAAGAGAAACATTCGCCTTAAACCAACTACAACATGCAGGTCACAGTTCTACTTTGCCCACAAAAGGCGATATTTTCGTAGAAGAAAACAACCTGACTATCGAAATCGGAGGAAAAAATAAAACTGCCCAACAAATACAAAACCTATCCAATGCCTACATTTTTGCAGATGATATAGAAATTGGTTTTGGGCAAAAAATTCCCTTGTATTTGTTGGGGTTTTTGTACTGATAACTGATAATTTCATCAAAAAAAACCTAAGACAATCTTTCAACGCTTTACTGCAAATCTGATTTTGTACAGTTGGAGAAGGGAGGATTTGACAGACTCATAATGTGTTTCTATTCCATAAATTTTCAATAGTATTTTTTCAAAATTAATTCTATCGGGTGATTCTATTTCCTGCGGCAATGGCAATCTGTTTCTGTTTAAAATGGGTTGGAAAGCAGTCAGAATAGTTTGTTTTTGTTCGGCGTTGAGCAATTGAGGATTTAACATTCTGAAGTCTGCTTTCATTTTTTGCGACCTCAAATCCAATGCTGCTTGCCCTCTACCGAAACCGGAAGCCTCAATAAGAAACATACTCAACATGGAATTGAGTAGTGCCAGATAAATATCAGGATTTTCGGTGCGATATTTTTCTTTAAAAGAAAGCCCAATCATACGTTGGTCAATGAGTCCGCGTTCGAGAGATTTTGCTACGAAAAGACTATCGTGAGCATTGACATTCATCACGAAATCTGCCATGCTATTTGTTGTCATTTCATACCAATGTAATCCGGTTTTTTTCAAAACCTGTGGCAATGGCAGCCCTGTATTATTTATTTGATTTTCAAATGATTCTATCCATTTTAATGCGCCTGTATGAACGAGTTTCTTGAGTTCTGCGATGCTTTTTGAACAACAAAAGGCTTCTTTATTTGGTACACAAATCAGATTTTTAGTATCTCGTAAATTTCGTAAAACAGGTACGAGATAATCCTGCTCAATTCCATGTCCGGCTTCGGGGTAAAACATACGATTTTGTCCGCGCCGTTCTCCTCTGATAAAATCAAAAATTTGATGGGTATGAATGAGTTTATCCTTTATCTCCTCTGCCCATTTTAAATTTGTGAAAAAGCCCATTTGGGTGATGCCCATGCTTTCTCGGATAAATTGTATTTCAGACGAAGTGTATTCATTGATATTTAGATTATTGTCGGACTTTGAAAGAATAATATCTTCGCTGAGTCGCTTTACATCTTTTATGTTTTCAATTTTTTGATTGAGCGTACAAAAACGTATTTTATGATGAGTCGGAGCAGGTTGAGAGGGAAGTTTTTTATTGGCAATTAATATGGTCGTAACTACCTGTGCATTTTGAAACCATTTGCCTTCGCCTGAAATCAGGACGTATTCTATGGTGAAAAAACGTTGAAAAAGGTCTAAAAATATTTCTCCATAGCCTGCACCAATCCAAGCATTTGACAAAATCAATCCAATTTTGCCATCACTTTTCAAGAGTTGGTGAAAGTAAAACGGCAAGTAAGCAAACATATCACTTTTTCCGCTGAGTTTGATTTTCTCACCGATTTGGTCGTTTATCCAATCATTGATTTTGGGTATATCAGGATTGGATGTTTTGATTTGCTTGCTGCTGATAAATGGTAAATTGGAAATGATATAATCCACCAAAGGTAGTTTTCTAATGACTGCTTGACCATTATTTGGGTCTTGGAAATTAATTGCTTTATCCGTAGCCAAATCAATAACATCGGTATTGAAAAGTTGTAAGATTTGACCAAAATTATCGGGTGTAGAAAGGGAGAGATTCGCTAATTGAAGCGGAAAAGTATATTTGTCAGATGCCCACAGGGTTTGCAGAATTTCAGTCTGTGGAATATCGTATTCACTTTTGAGTTTGTAGGCTTTTTTGATGATAGTTCCTGTGCCACAACAAGGGTCAAGTATGGTTTTTGTTTTGTCGCTAATCGTAAGTCGGGTCAACAATTCTGCGAGCTGCGGCGGTGTAGCGTACTGTCCTGCAACTTTACGCCGAAATGAAGAAACGGCATCTTGCATAAGTTGGTGAAGCACCTCAATATCAATATTTTTTATATTTAAATCAGATAGAAAATGATTGAGCTGCGTGATTTGTTGCCAAGCATTTGAAGAAATATAACTTTGGGCAAAGTGCAGATTAAATATGCTCCAAAAATTACATTTTTCAGAGATAAACAAGAGAATTTCAACCGCTTCATTAATCGTAGAATTTATCCCAATCTCATCAATCCGCTTTGCCGGATTAAAGTACTTTTTCAAGATGTGAGCAAAAACGATTTTGAATACCCAATTAGTCAGAGCGATGGTAGATAAAGTCGTGAGTTTTTCTTCATTATCCGTATTTTTATAACCGTATTCGACACAAGAAACCGACCACCAATGATTTATTTGCGCTTCCAATTCCGCATTTTTACGAATGTTTTGTTTGAGCGTTTCGGCGGTATCGGTGGTGTTCGCAAGAATGACATCAATAACGGCACGGATAGATACAATTTCAGCTTTAGTATTTGCTTCGATTTGTCCTGATTCAAAGAAGCTGTTCAAATCAGTAAGTATTTGGTGGAGCAACTGCACCCAGAGATTTTGTTTGGGTTTTACTTTACTTCTACCTTGAATATCAATATTTTTCCACGTCTTAAAAATGCGGTAATCGTCCTCTTGTCTGATGTACAACACTGCACTTTTTACATTCCAAAGAATAAAACTATTCCGTCGAAGTATTTTAGCTTTTTGAATAGCATTTTGCACAAAAGCAGCATTATTAATAGCAGTGTCGGGCATTTTTAATTCCCAACCTTGCAAAATAAGGCTTTTGTCCCGGTCTTTGAATAGTAAAATATCAGGAAAAAGACTCTTTTGGGTATCACTGACAGTGTGTTCGCCGCTCGCACTTTTGATGTGCAAGTCTTTGTTGGAGAGGAAGATGTTGATTTCACTGATTACGTCAATCGCCCAACTTCTTTCATTATAGGTGATTTTTGCCATTGGTTTCGGATTTATTTGGCAATTTAATGATTACTCGCAACTTGTGGCTGTTGATTCAATATTCCACATGCAGGCGCAGGCTCATCAAAAAGTGTCAATTTTGCGGTTTCAATTTGCATTTCTTTTAATGTTTTATCAATTCGCTTATTACATATTTTGATATAATCAATTTCTTTTACTTTATGTAATAGCACATTTTCATTTTTTTCAATACCAATAAAATCGCGACCTTCAAGAATTGCTGACAATAAAAAACTTCCACTACCGCAAGCATTATCCAACACTACGTCGCCGGGGTTGGTATAAGTTCTAATTAAATATCGCCCCAACTCAATCGGTTTTTGTGTCGGGTGATATACCGTACCTTCGCTCTCGGCAGTTTTGCAATATACCCAATCGAGGTTTTCTTCGTACATCACCACATCTGTCGGGTAGCGTTCACCACTACTCTTTACATGTCGGGGCTTAAAATTGCCATAACTGCCTGTATATTGGTCTTTTCTAATGCCTTTGTCGTAGGCTTCGCCAAGCGTCATTTGCGGATTATAAGTTGGTTGTTTTCGATAGAAAACACAAATATCCTCATGTTTGCGAAGCGGTTGTTTTTTTGCATTCAGAAAATTGGTGGCTTTCGATTTTATCCAAGCAACTTTATACTTAAAATACTTCTCATTACTCAATATCAATTTAGCTGTAAAAACCCCCTGTCCGGTCAGCACTATCGCTCCATTCTTCTTCACCACCCGATGATACGCTTTCCATAATTTATCCAAATCAATCACCGAATCCCATTTATTTTGTGTAGTTCCGTAGGGCAAATCACACAGCACCATATCCACCGAATTATCAGGCAGATACTGCATGACTTCCAAACAATCACCTTGTATGACTTTATTCAAAAATTGATTTGTAAACATGCTCAAAGATACAAAATTAGACAGAATGATTCCCAAAAATTAGTATTTCACCACCCGCACCCCATAATAAACACCCTCAAAAAATACCCTCAAAAAATACACCCCACATTCCAAGTCAGCCACTCGCACCGCTGCCGGATTTCCCTCCAAAATACCGGATGCTACACCTTGCCCAAGCGCATTATATAACACATAACTTGCCGCAAGATTTGGCACATCGTCATCCCATTGAATATACAACTCTTCCTGCGCCGGATTAGGAAAAACGCTAAAAGGCTGCCCCAAAATCGCTTCCAATTCTGCCACTAAAATCGCAGGGCGTAAGGCAGCAAATTGACGCATATGCGCCACTGCTGCATGATAGTCATTCATCGTAGCCGGATAGCCCCAACGCCGGATGTGTTCGGGCATCACAGGGTCGTAAATTTGTGTGAGCGAATCAATCTTGTGAATCACATTATTCGGAGAAAGCGTATGATTTAGATGAAATAAAAAACGCCCATGCAAACGCGCTTTGAAATCAGAATTTGCCAATAATTTTCTTAATAAAATAACAAAAGAAAGGTTGTCGTAATCGCTTGCGAGGGGGGTGAGGATTTCGCGAAATTTACTCTTCCAATATTCGTGCATGGCAGCGTCGCCATCGTTGAAAAGCCACTGCCATCGGGCGTTTGGGCTGCGCTCGCGCCAATATTTGAGATTATTTTCAGGGAAATCCCATAGCTCCAAATACATTTCTGCAATTACAAAATCAATGAAATTATCCACATCCAGCCGAGTCTGCAATTGCATGTAATTTTCGTTGATAGCGAGGTCATTTTGTTGGACAAAACCCATCATTTCTTCCCATGCTGTCGGCTCTCCGTCAATCACATCGCCCGACCTTTCGAGCATATCCACCTCATCATCGTC
>CALCMV010000316.1 GCA_937967535.1 uncultured Saprospiraceae bacterium | reverse complement strand
CGCGAATACCGTACCGACGACTTTAGCCGTCGCGTGAAATGAAAATATATTTATAAATAATTGAATTTTAATAGTTTAAAAATTAAAGTGAAATTTATCTGACGGCTAAAGTCGTCAGTACAGTGTTTCCGGTCAGCCTGTTTAGCAGTCATTACAGTTATTCAAAATTGGCGAACACATTATTATCTAATTACTACTTCAAACACCGACAAGAAGGTTTAAATTTTTATAATGAAAAAATATATAGTTTTAATTCTGTTATTAGGAATGGGTATCCTATTTAGTTGTACCAATAGTGAACCAACAAAAGAGAAAAAGAAAGTACCCAAAGTTTCCCAACAAGAAGCGGTCACAAATGCAGATGAAAGCCCCGCAGCATCCACTGTTCCGCCCGAACAATTGGCAAAAGCAAAGCAAATCATCGCAAGCGTTTCCGCTAAGGATATTGCCGCCGTAGATGCCCAACAAAAATACAAACTGGTTTGCTCTGCCTGTCATGGTTTTACGGGCAATCTGAACGTCAACGGTGCAAAAGATTTGACCAAATCTACCTTACCTTTAGCCGAAAGCGTTGCTCAGGTATATCATGGTAAAGGCTTGATGACTCCATTCAAAGGCTTATTGTCAGATGCCGAAATTGTGGCGGTCAGCAAGTATATTGAAGCGGAATTTAGATAGAACCATCGGGATAATAATCAGTAATTTTCAAAATGTCCGAAGTCTAATTACATTATACGCACTGATTTTAATACTTTTGCACCCACTTTCAGAAATCCTAAGGTGGCGAAGCCACTACTACTATTTAATGAGTAAATGAGTAAATGAGTAAATGAGTAAATGAGTAAATGAGTAAATGAGTAAATGAGTAAATGTTTTGCGCTTGAGTTTATTGATTCATTACTTATTTAAACTTAAACTTATTCTTAAACTTGTACTTCCACTTACTCATCTTTTGCCAAAAACGCGCAAGAGTTAGAATGTAGATACTAAATCTCAAATTCCCCAAAACAGTAACTTGGGATTTAGAATTTGTTTTTTGGAATTTTAAAAATTATGGCGTTAATAAAATCCATTTCGGGAACACGCGGCACCATTGGCGGAAAAGCAGGCGACAATCTTACACCGATTGATGTGGTTCATCATACTGCGGCTTATGGCTACAGACTCTTGCAAAGCAATATGGCGGCGAAAGTTGTGGTCGGGCGTGATGCACGAATTTCGGGCGATATGGTTCGCAATTTGGTGGTGAGTACCTTGCAGGGCTTGGGTATTTCGGTGATAGACCTCGACCTCTCGACAACCCCAACGGTGGCAATGGCAGTACCCAATGAAAAAGCCGGCGGCGGCATCATTATCACTGCAAGCCACAATCCCAAACAATGGAACGCCCTCAAATTTCTCAATGAAAAAGGCGAATTTTTATCCGGTAAAGCCGGACAAGAAATTTTGGATATTGCCGAAAAAGGCGATATTGAATTTGCAGAAGTGGACGCGCTTGGCAGCTATGAACGCAAGGACAATTACATCGCCTGGCACATCGAAGAAATTCTCAAACTACCTTTGGTAGATACAGATGCGGTGAAGGCAAAAGGCTTTAAAGTCGTAGTAGATGCGGTCAATTCTACCGGAGCGATTGCTTTGCCGCCGCTACTCGAAGCACTTGGTTGTGAGGTGATTGTGATTAATGGCGAAGTCAACGGACGTTTTGCCCACAATCCCGAACCTAAGCGCGAACACCTCGTCGGCTTGGCACAAAAAGTAACTTCCGAAGGCGCGGATTTGGGCATGGCAGTAGACCCTGACGTGGATAGATTGGCATTTATGAGCGAAGACGGAGAGATGTTTGGCGAAGAATATACACTCGTTGCGGTAGCAGATTATGTGCTGCAACACAAACCCGGCGATACGGTTTCCAACCTTTCTTCGACCCGTGCCTTGCGTGATGTTACGGAAAAAGCCGGACACAAACACCACGCATCAGCAGTAGGCGAGGTCAATGTGGTGGCAATGATGAAACAGGTCAATGCCCCAATTGGCGGTGAGGGCAATGGCGGGGTGATTTATCCCGAATTGCACTATGGGCGCGATGCACTGGTGGGGGCTGCGTTGTTTTTGTCGCATTTGGCACACTTCGGAAAACCCACTTCTTTCTTGCGAAATTCTTATCCTGATTATGTGATTTCAAAAAATAAAATTGAACTCGCCGGACTTGATTTAGACCTCATTTTTGAAAAATTAAAAGAAAAATACAGCAATCAACCACAGAACACCGTTGATGGACTCAAAATCGAATTTGACCGCGACTGGGTGCATCTGCGTAAGTCGAATACCGAACCGATTATCCGTATTTATTCGGAAAGTACATCGGAAGTTACCGCAAATAATTTGGCAGATAAAATCAAAGCAGATATTAGCGAATTGATGAGAGGATAAATGATTTTGATTGGATGATTGTACTGTGAACGGCATAAAAGTTTTGGAATACTATACCGACGACTTTAGCCGACCTGTACGGTATTCGCGGTCAGCCTATTTTATATTAGCCGATAAAATAGCTTTCCACTAAACTTAATGTAAAATAGTGTAATATCATTTCCATAAGCGATTATTTTTTTATTTTAATTCAAATTAAATGTATGTAAAATTATTTTTTTGTGGAAATATTATTTAAAATTTTCATTTATAAAAATTAACAAAAAACACATTATTCGCGCTAATTTTGTTTTTAAAGTAATAATAAAAATAATACATTTGAAAATGCGCTTATGGAAATGACATTATAAAATAGTGTAGTCAAATTTAGGAGGTGTTCATATTACTGCACATCTTTAATTTTGCCACAAAGACACTAAGTAAAGTTTAAGTTTAAGAACAAGTTCAAACTCAAATTTAAGCCTCCTTCGGAGGGATAAGCAACATTGCAAATTTATCGACAACATGTTGGTTTCAAAAAATTCCTAAGTGCCTAAGAATTTTCATGCTTATCAGCAATTTATACTTTGTGTCTTCGTGGCAGTTTTCAATTTTGAATTATGTTTAAATACATTAAAATGCCCCTAATATTTTACACACTCTTATTATTCATAATGCTTTCTAATATTTCTATTGCCCAAAACAACAACGCATATACGATTGATTTTGGCAAAGCCGGAGAGGGTTTGGATTGGCAAATTGTAGATGATGGTGTGATGGGTGGTTTGTCGGAAGGCGAAGGGACTTTGTATGAGAACTACCTCCAATTTCAGGGATTTGTTTCATTGGAGAATAATGGTGGATTCAGTTCGCTGCGAAGTCCTTACAAAGCAGTGGATTTATCTCCTTTCAAAATGGTTGAAATTCGCTATAAATCAACAACTTACGATATTGGTTTTACCCTCAACAAACATCGCGTTTGGTATTTACCCAATTATAAAACCAATTTACAAGCAACGAATGGAAAATGGGCGATTGCCTCTATTCTACTTAGCGATATAGCAGAATACCAAGTTGGTCGTCCGACCGGAAATTATATGGATAAAGAAAGTTTGGCACAAACCATCCGCATAGGATTCATTACCAATGAAAAACGCGCAGGTAATTTTGATTTTGAAGTGGATTATATAAAGTTTAGAGGTGAGAGGTGAGATGAGAGACAAAAGACAAGAGAAGTGAGACTAGAGATAAGAGATTTTCTGTCTCTCGTCTCTAAGTCTCACCTCTCTCGTCTCATTTCTCTCGTCTCTCCTCTCTCTCGTCTCATTTCTCACCTCTCTCGTCTCACCTCTCATTTCTCTCGCCTCAATTCTTAGCTTTCCCTCTCAAAGTCACATCTGCACGAACAGTGAGGTTCATGGGTGCTTCTAAGAGTCCCGGGCGCAATGTATAGACTTGATTGGTGGCATTTTTGAGGATAAAAGAAATTTTTGCAGGTCCGCTATTAAATGCCAGCCGAAGGTCTAATACGGCGGTGCCTCTATCCCTTCTTTGTCGAAATTCTCTGATTCCCAGTATGTCACCTGCCAATTCGTCAAAGACTTCTTCTTCAAAGAAATTTTCAAAATCAGCCAATAGGAATCTGCCTAAATCATAGAAATAAGCATCGAGGGCTTCCATTTTACTATTGTACTGCACCGATACGCCTAATGAGACTTTCTTCTTAATGGTAGATTCTATGTCCAATTTGGCGGAATGTCTAAATCGGTATTTTAGTACATTTTCAGAGGAAGTGGAATTGGCGGCAATTTGCTCGGTAAAGTTTTGGTATTGCGGGTCTATGTAGGTATAACCTGCAATAAGATTGGTCGGTACACCAAATAATTCGCCCTGACCAAGAAAACTAATTTCTGCACCACGAATACGGGTATCATCAATATTTCCGGATTGGAAGCCATTCACGCGGGTATCGGAATTGGGACCACCAAAGGTAAATTCCATCATATCCTGATACTCCGTCCAAAAAGCAGACAAGTCGAGAAAACCCTGCCATGATGAGATTTTGACTCCCTGACGTATACCGATTTCGGAAGACCATCCGGTTTCGGATTGCAAGCTAGGATTCGGGCAAATAAATAACAAACTACCAATATCAGTGGAAATATAACGCTCTGCGATAGTCGGAAAGCGATAGCCCTGCCCCCAAGATGCGCGAAGGTAAGTATATTCGGCAGGCTGATAATTGAGACCTGCACGAAATACGGGTTTGGCTTCGCGAGAACGAGGTTCGGGATTGGTGAGTGCGCCTCCTTCGTGACAAGATTCACTGCTGTTGATAAGGTCGGGGCTGTTGATGGTATTCACCTCAAAACGTGCGCCCAAAGAAACGGTTAGTTTGTCGGCAAATCGCTTATCCACCTGAGCGTATGCACCTGCATTTGAGCTATTGTAATTGGCATTGCCGTATAGTTCTGCTTCCGAGAAAGTTGCCTGACCCAATACGCCCGCTACGAGATTGACACCTGAACCTTGAAAGGTTCTTTGGAATTGATATTCGCCGTACAATAAATCTGAAAAATTACTTTGATTATTGCCATTATCATTTTCAATGTGATAATAACGGCTCAATATTTTGTGACGATTGCCTTTTTCATCAAAAATCGTTACGAAAGGGTCAATATTGTAGCGGAAAACCTCACTGCTTGTAGTGGTGCTGAATTCGGGATTAAAACCAATGGCTTGAGCAAGGCTGAATAAGGGTTCTTCCAAGCGTTGGAAAGATTCAAAAGCCCCATCGTCAGGATTTTGCCATAGAAAATAAGTGGTGCTGCTGCCTCGATTGATATTGCCATTGACTCCCACCGAAAATTTATCCGTCACCCGATAGCGGGTATTAAAATTGAGCCGACCTCTGCGGTCACGCTCAAATTGACGGAAGCCATTATTGTCGTACAATACACCTCCCACTACCAAGTCAAATTTATCGAATTTTTGGCGATGTGCAAACTGAAGTCCTCTATCACCGGGGCGGCGGAGTGTTGTGCTATCCGTTTCGCCTGCAATCAATACATTGCGGCGGCTGTCGTCGCTGTCCCACCATTGGCGGTCAAGGTCTACTTCATTGCCTTCATCATTGATGACAGATTCCCGTCGCGGAGTAAAATAATTGGTATTGTATAGCGAAATACGGGTATAAGATTCGCTGGTCGGATAAGCCGTTTTGAAATTGATAATCCCATTCATAGCAGACGAACCGTAGAGTGCCGAAGCTGCACCTTTCAAGACCTCGACCTGCCCCGAATTTTCAATCGGAATATCGCTCCAATTAGGAAATCCCGCATCGCCGGCAAGGAAAGGAAGGTCATCTACCAATAATAATACACGACTACCCGCACCAAAAGAATAGCCCGAACCGCCACGTATATTTGCCTGACCGTCAATGACATTGACACCGGGAACTTTTTGTACAATTTCGTCAGAATCAGAGTTGGTATTGTTCAATAGGTCCGGTTTTACGACAGCTATCGAAATGGTAGATTCACCGATTTTTACACCGGATTTATTGGCAGTAACGACGACTTGTTCCAGCAATTCTGCGCTTTCAGTAAGTCCCACGCTCAATTCTTTTACCTCACCCGAAGCTAGTGTGATTTCTTGTGTTTTGGCAGTCAAACCAATATATTCGCAAGTAACGCTATATGTGCCGGCATCCAGTTGAATTTCGTAATTACCATCAAAATCAGTCGTTGTACCTGACTCACCATTATTGATATTGACAGTGGCAAAAGGAAGAGTCGTGCCATTATCCGAATTGGTCAATTTGCCTTTGAGTGTTGCTTTTTGCGCCATCATAGGCAAGGCAAATAAAGACGCAAAAAATATTGTCATCAAGGTCTTAAAAATTGGATTACTCATAGTTTTGTGAATTTTAGTGAATATCCGTTGGATTGTTGACTGATAAGTATTTTTTTGCAAAAAATATTTATCAATCTAGGCACTTAGTAATTTTTTGAAACCAACATATTGCCGATAAATTTGCAAAGTTGCTTATCCCGCTTAAATTTAAATTTAAACTTTACTCAGTTCCTTATGATACCAAACCGTTTTTTATTCTGTAAATAAATATTAACTCACTGCAAAGTTAGTTTTTTTATGGAAAATACAAGTTTTATCTTGTTTTTGTGGATTAATTGCTTAGAGCATGTTTAAATTTTTTCAAACTGATAATCAACAGTTTATGGTTTTGGCGAGACATCAAAGAGGGAGTTTATAGGGATAAATGACCGATTTGATGTGAAGTCAAGTTCATAAAATGTTGGTTATCAGGCAGAAAAAATTTAAATATGCTCTTAGTTCCAATTTAATATAAAAGTGTAACATTCAGGCAGATAAGTACATCAATAGAATTGGATTTAAAATTAGAACGAGCTTATTTTCTCTGTTTTTGTAAGCAATTAGCACCCTTTACTTTTAGGGGCTAGCCGTTTAAGTTTGCTTGCGGGATAGTACTCGTCTGACGAAGGTTTTTGTGAAATGTAGTGATTTGTCTCATAAAATATTCGCATTGAATAAAGGGATTCGTCTGACGAGTATTCGCTTTAGGCAAGATTTAAATGGTTAGCCCTTTTAGGCATATTTTTAAATTGA
>CALCMV010000315.1 GCA_937967535.1 uncultured Saprospiraceae bacterium | reverse complement strand
AGCCAATCTCATCACCCAACCCTCTCCCTCCCACAAGGCATGACCGCCCGAAACATGGGCAAAAATGACCTTTGGATTGCCGCTACCGCACACGTACTCCGCGCCAGACTCGTCACAACGGATAAGGATTTTGACCATTTGCAAAATTTTTTTGATTTGGAATGGGTGGAACAGTGAGTGAGTCAGGGGTTGGCAATTCTCCCCTTTTTTTCTTGTTTTTGAGTAAAAATAACAACATAACATGAGCGTAAATACAATCGACCAACAGGCATTAAAATCCGGCATTATCCGATTATTTGAGGAAGATAAAGAATTTTTGCATAAAATAGTGTCTCTTTTTCAGGCAGAAGAAAAGCCGAAGGAAAAGAAGTTGCCACAGGATATGAATGGCGAGGATGCACCGAAATTTGAGAAGTCCCCTTTGGAGATGAACGACGAGGAACATGCAGAATTCATGAAGTATGTGAAGGAAAAATACGCCATTAAGTGGGAAGATTTAGAACCTTTGAAAGAACTCTTTAAAGATGAAGAACTGTCTGCCGCAGAACTCGTTAAAATGCTCTAATATCAATCCTCCGTCATTTCCTCAATCAATTCCGGGATATTCAACACGACATTTTCCATGACTTCAAAGGACTCCGTCCACTCCTGCAATTGCCAGGGTTGCCCCGCTTGAGCAAACATCACAGTTTGAGTTTCCGTATAAATCCAAATGACGCACTCTACACCAAAATCCAACAATTCTTTGGTCTTCTTTTGATAATAGCTTGAGGGATTTTCAAAGGCACTCAAATCGGCTTTGGTGTCTATTTCGATGACGATTTTAGGGGCTATTTTGAGGTATTCATTGTTTAATTCCTTCAATAGTGCTTTTACCTGATTGCGTTCTACAATAGCTAAGTCCGCACCACGCCAAGATTTTTTCTTAAAAAAAATACCCAACTCATTGCTCACTGCCAAATATTGCTTACCGTAGTGTTGTGCCAGCATTAGATTCAATTTCGTCACTATCCACCCTGCCAGTGCCGCTTGCAATATACTACTCGCCATAACATCTTCAAGTTTTTTCGTCCCATTTAAATAATCTCTGTACCCTTTGTAATAAATAGGTACACCATCCACCATTTCATAGATAAGACTTTTGGGAATATCTTGAACTGCAACACTCATTTAAATAATTGATTTTTATGATGATTTGATAAAGTAAAGATAGTGCTTTTAGTGGACTTTTACAAGAGGGCAGATGGGATGCGAGTTAAGAATATGTGAGTTAACTGTGTCTGCCCAAATCCCCGTTCTTCCCGCAAGCTTTTAAGCTACCTCCGTCGTTTGGGTTTGGTGTGTATAGCCAATTGCAGAGCGGAGGTTTGCTGGCATTGGCATTGTGCCGTAAAAAATTAATAAATTTAATATTTTCTTATTAAAAATTAGCGAACACATTGTATCAGTTACTTTTTTAATTTGTATTTTATACTGTGAGCGGTATAAATTTAATTCGTTCCTATGTATTTTTGCGGATAAAAAGTGGTTTCGGATTTCAGACGCATAAATAATTTTAAATATGAAAATAAAGCATTTATTTATCATACTACTATCCCAACTTATTATTTCGGGCGGTTTACAAGCTCAAAACAAAAGCATTACTATCACAGGCACAGTCCTCGAAAGTAGCGGTAAACAAGCCGTCGAATTTGCCACTGTTGCATTGAAAAATAAACAAACAGATGAGTTGATTATAGGAGCAACCACCCAATTTGACGGTACATTTGAAATAGAAACTAAGGCAAGGGATTTCTACATAGAAATAAGTTTTATTGGTTTTGAAAATACGAAACTAACTGATTTTGAGACTAATAAAAATGTAGAATTGGGTACAATTGTATTAGTTGCTCAAAATACGATATTGGATGAAGTGACGGTACGCGCCGAAAAATCACAAACCGAATTTCGGCTCGATAAACGGGTATTTAATGTCGGTCAAGACTTGAACAGTACAGGCGCGAGTGCTTTGGAAGTGCTGAACAACGTTCCTTCGGTCAGCGTCAATATAGAGGGGCAGGTGAGCTTGCGCGGGAGTACGGGCGTACAAATGTTGATTGATGGCAAACCCTCCATTCTTGCTGATAATGAGAGTAATGCGCTCGGTACGATTACGGCAGAAATGATTGAGCGCGTCGAAGTCATCACCAATCCTTCTGCCAAATACGAGGCTGAAGGTACGGCGGGTATCATCAATATTGTTCTCAAAAAAGAAGAAAAAGAAGGTATAAACGGCTCATTATCAGTCAATACCGGTTATCCGCACAATCACAGTGTCGGTATCAGCCTCAATCGTCGCGCCAATAAATTTAACCTCTTTACACAAATGGGCGCGGGTTATCGCTCATTGCCCCGTCATCGCGAGGCACTCAACACCAACCTGACCGACAATGAAAGCATCCATAGTGAAGGCACAGAATATCGCAACGAGCAGTTTTATAATTTTATTTTAGGAACGGATTATCACATCAACGATAATAATGTATTGACGCTTTCAGGAAATTTTGCTTATGAAATCGAAGACCAACCTTCTGCCACCGATTTTAGACAACTCAATGCCACAAATGACATCATTTCGGAATGGCAACGCAGCGAAGTCACCGAAGCCATCAACCCGAAATGGCAGTACGAAATTCAATACAAAAGCGACTTTAAAGACCACAAAGAACACGATTTTATTTTGAGTGCTACCGGAAGGTTTTTTGGAAAAGAGCAATCATCAGAATTTACCCATATCATTGCGCCAACGAGTAGCTTTTCTTTGTCTGACCAACAAACGGGTACAAAATTTCAGGAAGCAAACTATACTTTTAAGGCAGATTATACCAAACCATTTGCAGAAAAATTTGCACTCGAAACAGGCACGCAATACGTCATTCAGGATGTAAGTAATGACTTTGCTGTTAGTGATTTAATAGACGACGAATGGCAACTAAGACCCGAACTCACCAATGTATTTGACTACGACCAAAAGGTATTTGGTGTATACGGAACCATATCTTACGAAGGAAAAAAATGGGGCATCAAAACGGGTTTGCGCCTTGAAAATACCGACCTCAAAACCTTGCTCCAAAACACCAATGAAGCCAACAATCTCAACTACAACAGCCTCTTTCCGAGCGCACATACCTCCTACAAATTTTCGGAAAGATTCTCCTTGCAAGCCGGATATTCAAGGCGAATCTATCGTCCGCGTTTGTGGGATTTGAATCCGTTTTTTAATATTCGCAATAACTTTAATATTCGCGAGGGCAACCCTGAACTACTACCCGAATTTACTGATTCTTATGAGATAACAGGTATTTATATTTTAGAAAAAATCACTATGAATGTTGGTGTTTATCAGCGTTATACAAAGGATGTGATTGAGCGAATTTCTTTTTTTGAAAATAATGTCAATACCACTAAACCCATCAATATCGGGACAAATCTTGCCACAGGCATCGAATTTAACAGTAAATATACTCCGAATGATTGGTGGACACTCAACAACGATTTCAATTTTAATTTCTTCAATCGTCAAGGCGAATTTGAGCAAACCAATATAGATTTTAACGCAAGCCGTTGGAGTACGCGCCTCAATAGTAAATTCAAACTACCCGCCGACTTCGACATCGAATTGACCGGAAATTATGAATCCGGCTACAAAACGGTGCAAGGCAAAGCACACGATATGCTGTTTGGCGATTTAGGTATTCGTAAAAAATTGATGAAAGGCAAAGCGGTTTTTAATTTCAGTGTGCGCGATATTTTTGCATCCCGTATTTCCGTCAGAGAGATATTCCAAGATAATTTCTACGCCTATAATCGCAATTTTCGCGGCAGATTTATTACACTTGGATTTAGTTATGGTTTCGGAAAAGGAGAAGCGATGCAGTACACCGGTAGAAGAAGATAAGAGCATGAGTTACAATTTCAAACCTAATTTCCCAGTTACCTAATTCCCATTTTGTCCAAAATCCAAATACTAAGATACATTAAAATGTCTCTAATATTTTACACACTCAAACAATATGGACTATAAAAGCATTGCAAAACGCATCATCCAACTAAAAGAGTCAGATTTAGAATTGAGAGACCGACTCCTTAAAAAAGGGCAACTTTCGGAAGGATACAATGAAGAAATGCAGCAACTCCACAACAGCAATGCCAAGATATTAGATGAGATTATTGACCAAATCAATTACCCGACCATCGACAAAGTAGGCAAGGAAGCCAACCAAGCTGCTTGGTTGGTCATACAACACTCTATCGGACAACCTGATTTTATGAAAAAATGTGTGCGACTCTTAGAAAAAGCAGTGCGCGAACACAAAGCAGCCCCCAAGCATTTAGCTTACCTCACCGACAGAGTAGCCGTATTGGAAGGTAAACCACAACTCTATGGTACTCAATTTGATTGGGATGAAAACGGCATCCTACATCCAAATGACTTCGACGACTTATCGAAAGTCAATCAAAGAAGAAAATCTATCGGACTCAACACCCTCCAAGAACAAACCGAAAAAATAAGACAACAGGCAAAAAATGAGCATGAATCCCCACCAACAGATTTCCAAAAAAAGAAAAAGAAATACGACGAATGGAGAAAAAACGTAGGTTGGGTGCAATGAGGAAAAAAATTTCGTTCAATATTTTAATCAAACGAGTGTGTAAAACATTAGGGGCATTTTAATGTGTTTAAACATAATGTTGTGCGAAATTAAGTTTGAGCCCGTCAAAACGAAATTAAGTTTGAGCCCTAATGCTTAACTTAGCGTTCTTTGAATAACGATTAAATTCCACAATATGGCAATCTGTATGTCCACCCGCCAGAAAATTGTTACTGAAAAACAGTCCGGTAAATCACTATCAAAGATTAGAGCATGTTTAAATTTTTTCTGCCTGATAACCAACATTTTATGAACTTGGCTTCACATCAAATCGGTCATTTATCCCGATAAACTCCCTCTTTGATGTCTCGCCAAAACCATAAACTGTTGATTATCAGTTTGAAAAAA
>CALCMV010000314.1 GCA_937967535.1 uncultured Saprospiraceae bacterium | reverse complement strand
TGACGACTTTAGCCGTCAGATAAATTTCACTTTAATTTTTAAACTATTAAAATTCAATTATTTATAAATATATTTTCATTTCACGCGACGGCTAAAGTCGTCGGTACGGTATTCGCGGTCAGCTTGTAAAGCAGTCATTACGGGGTTCAAAATTAAGAAAACATATGAAAAGATAAGGCAACAATTCAAATTATCCATACAAATGACAAGCATTTTCAAAATGCCTGTTATTTTTGCAAAATATTATTGGTAAATTCTTAGAGACTGGACTTTGGATATTGGGGAATTCGGAAATTTGATATTAGATAAGTTTTTCTTTATCAAATATTTATAAAATTAAATTAATTGAATATTTTTCACCTTAATAAAAATTAAATAACTGATAATCAATTACTTACGATTTAAAACCGAATTTCCCAGTTACCGAATTTCCAAAATGTCCAAAGTTAAGTTAGAGCATTACTATGAAACAATACCTTGACCTCCTCCAACATCTCCTTGATAATGGTACTCAACGCGGCGACCGTACCGGCACCGGTACTGTCGGTACATTCGGTTATCAAATGCGATTTGATTTGAATGAGGGTTTTCCTATGTTGACCACCAAAAAATTGCACCTCAAATCTATCGTACATGAATTATTGTGGTTCATTAAGGGCGATACGAATATTCAGTATTTGAAAGAAAATAAAGTTCGTATATGGGATGAGTGGGCAGATGAAAACGGAGATTTGGGTCCTGTATACGGCGAACAATGGCGGCGTTGGAAAACGGCAGATGGCAAGACTATTGACCAACTTTCTAATGTGATTGACCAAATTAAAAACAATCCAAACAGCCGCCGCCACCTCGTATGTGCGTGGAATCCGGGCGTGATTGAGCGTATGGCTTTGCCGCCTTGTCATTGTTTATTTCAATTTTATGTGGCTGATGGAAAACTCTCCTGCCAACTCTACCAACGCAGTGCCGATACCTTCTTAGGAGTGCCTTTCAATATTGCTTCTTATGCCCTTCTGACGATGATGATAGCCCAAGTTTGCGAACTCAAATACGGCGAATTTATTCACACCTTTGGCGATGTCCACCTGTATCTTAATCATCTCGAACAAGCCCGTTTGCAACTCAAACGCAACCCTCGACCACTTCCTTACGTACAACTAAATCCTAATGTAAAGTCAATTTTTGATTTTAAATATGAAGATTTTGAATTAGTGGATTACAACCCGCATCCGCATATTAAGGCTGCTGTTTCGGTCTGATTCAACTTTAAATTTAAAACGAAGTGAATTGAAATTATTAGTTCTTTGACAATTTTTGCAAATTCTAATGTGTTCGTCAATTTTGAATTTATTAATTTCTAATTATCAACAAAAAACAAAGTAAAATTTAAATTAATTTGAGTGCGACACATATTAATGGAAGTTTAATGTAAAAATGTGCTTTGTAGGCGCATAGCGTCGATGCCATTTGTAACACAGAACGTCCAACCACCCGAAAAAGGCGCATAGCGTCGCCCCCCTTAATACGCCAGTTTTAATAGTGCCGCCGCTATGCGGCTTAGGAAGTTGTGGAATTAATCGTCGGTTACAAAGCGTGCCGACGCTATGCGCCTAATATTATGAATCCACTTATGTGTGTCACACTCAATTAATTTATTATTTAAAATTTAGCGAAAACATTAAAAGTACTGAATTTTAGGTATTAGAAAATTAAGCAAAACACTCCCTATCTAATACCTGTTTTAGCCACGAATACACTAATTTTTTTACGAATTTATTGAAATTCCCTTGAAATCATTCGTGCATTAGTGGCTTATACGATTTTAAAATTTTCTCATATAGAGTGCTACATCCATATTCTATTTCGTTTTGCAAAAATTGTCAAAAAGCAAAGTTATTTTTGAAATTGAGGTTGAGGTTGAACTTGCATTTGAAATTGCATTTTTTTAAAAAACATATTTGCTATGAATTCAATCAAATACACGCTTACTGTATTATTTATCAGCCTCATTATTAGTAATATCAATGCTTCTCACTCGGTAGGTGCAGACCTCACCTATACCTGCGTAGACGGCGATACTTACAAAATAACACTCACCTTTTACCGCGACTGCGTGAGTGACACCCAAGCTCCCGGTACGAATGGCGATTTTCCCGGAATTAATATTCGCTCGGCGAGTTGCGATTTTGAGACAGACATCTCGCTTACGCCCGTCACCAATTCTGACGGTACACTTGCCACCGAAATATCGCCTATCTGCGACGGACAATTAGCCAATAGCACTTGCAACGGCGGACAGCTTCAAGGTGTCGAACAATACACTTATACAGGTATTTATACATTTCCTGAAAAATGTAAGGATTGGATTTTGAGTTATTCGCTTTGCTGCCGCAATGCCGCAATTAGCAACTCGCCCAATGCCGATAATTTTGATTTGTACCTCGAATCACTCCTCAATAATCTTAATGCTGAGTGTAATAATTCGCCCGTATTCACTACGCCGCCTGTGCCTTATATTTGTGTTGGGCAACCTTTCAATTATAATCATGGCGTATTTGATGTAGAAGGCGATTCGCTCGTATATACCCTCGCCGACCCCTTGAATGCCCCCAACGACCCTGTGCCGTATGTTCCCGGATTAAGTGCTACTTATCCCATTACCACCAACCCGCCAAATAGTGTTAGTTTTGACATCAATTCGGGGCAAATGAGCCTGACACCCAACCAAATACAAATAGGAATTGTCGCTGTATTGGTAGAAGAATACCGCGAGCAACAACTCATTGGTTCGAGCAGGCGTGATATGCAGGTGGTGGTCATCAATTGCTCCAACAATATCCCAATTGCAAGCCTCCCGACGAATATTTCGGGGGGTGAATTTGATGGAGCTACTTTTCAGGTTTGTTCCGGCAATACCTTGTCATTCGATATTCAAGTGAGCGACGATGATGCGACTGATATAATTTCAGTGATTGATAATTTGGAGGTTTCGTTGCCGGGTGCTACGCTTAGTCCGGTGGGTAGCAATCCTACGACGATTTCTTTTAATTGGACAACGAATGTGGAGGATGTCGGTAGCCATAGCTTTGCGATGATTATCGAAGACGATGCTTGTCCGGTTAAGGGTTTTCAGGTTTTGGGTTATGAAGTCTTTGTGCCGGGCGTTCAAATTGAAGCGGCAGATACGCTTATTTGTCCGGGTCTTACTTCTACTATTCAATTGAATGCCATCCCTATCGGCAGCGTCAATGAAGGTACATTTGCTTGGTCGCCCTCTGCGGGATTGAGTGACCCCAACATCAGAAATCCTATCGCAACTGTCTCTCAACCAATTACTTATACTCTTGTGTACGACGATGGCGTGTGTACGGTTTTTGATGAGGTAAATATTCAAACGGAAGGTACGCTTGAAGTGTCGCCTGCCGTTGCAAGCCTGTGTGTGGGTGCGTCTGCACAACTCAATGCGGGTTACGTTCCCACCGTTGCGATTACAGAGGAAGCCTGTGGTGCGCTTCCTGCCAACTGCGCCGGTACACCGCAGACTTTCACCTTAGGCGATGGCTCTATGACCACCGGACCAAGTAATATGGACGAGGAAGCCGGTACACCTTATCTTGGTTTTTTTCACGATGGACGCAGCCAAATTTTGTACTCCCAACCAGACCTTGAAGACGCAGGCTTGACGGCAGGTTTGATTAGCGAATTTGCTTTGGATGTTTCTATTGTGAATAGCTTTATGCCCTATCAAAATTTTACGATTAAAATGGGCTGTACCAATATTTTTTCCTTTCAAAACGGCGATGATTTTACCCCAAATTTGGATATAGTCTATACGGCTGATGTGACACCGATAGTCGGATGGAATATTTACACGCTTGACACTCCATTTCAATGGGACGGCACCTCCAATTTGCTCGTAGAAATATGTTTTGATAATACTGGTTTTTCGAGTTATGACCATGTTTTTTATAGCGAAACTGATTATAATTCAATTATTTATGCACAAGATGATAATGATGCAGGTTGTTTTATTGATGTAGAACAAATCAGCAATCGCCGACCCAATACCCGCTTCACAACTTGCGAATTAGAACCAACACTCAATATCAATTATACATGGTTGCCCGACGATGGTTTGAGCAATCCGAACATCCCAAATCCGATGGCTTCTCCCACTCAAAATACAACTTATACCGTTGTTGCTATCACGCCCGACGGCTGCGAATTGAGCAATACGGTTCAGGTAAATGTAGAAGAATTTGGCATCATCGCAAATGCCAATCCGATTTCCTGTGGCAGTGCATCGGGCAGTATAGATTTGGAACTGACAGGCGGTACGCCGCCCTTTACTTTTGATTGGAATAATAATGCCCTTGATGGTATCGAAGACCCGACAGATTTGCTACCCGGCACCTATAATGTCACTGTAAGCGATATTAATGGTTGTGAAAATACCGCTTCCGCAGAAATCATAACCACCGCCAACCTTGCACTCAATATTAATACTAATGATGTCTCTTGTTTTGGAGAAAATGACGGCATGGCAGAAATCATCGTAACCGCAGGTGCCGAGCCATTTACCTATATGTGGGATAGCAATTTGCCTTCCTCATCTACTCAAATGAACCTCGCAGCAGCCGCTTATAATGTCACCGTAACCGATGCGGTGGGTTGTACAAATACTGCTTCCTTTAGCATCACCGAACCTGCCGAATTATTTGCCATTCCTACCGTACAAAACATTATTTGTGGTGGCAATGAAGGCGCAATTAATCTTGCAGTCAATGGCGGTACGGGTGCTTATACTTATTCGTGGGATAATGGCTTGCCAGCACAAGCCAATCAAATAAATCTTGCAGCAGGCATGTACACCTATACCGTTTCGGATGAAAATAATTGTCAAGTATCCAATACCATCATGGTCAATGAACCTGCCAATGCACTAAGCCTCGATTTTACCGCAAATGATGTGACTTGCTTTGGCATGAATGATGGTCAAATCCACCTTTCCCCTTCCGGTGGTGCGCCGCCTTATACTTTTAATTGGGATAATAATTTGCCGCCCCTTGATAGCCAAAACAACCTTAGTGCAGGTATTTATATGCTCACATTTAATGATGCCAATGATTGTACATTTACCCAATCTATCTCCATAAATGAATTTGATTTATTGATTGCTAACATTAGCGATTCTACAAGCACTTCTTGCGGCAGCACCGACGACGGAACGGCTACCGTCAGTATTTCAGGCGGTGTTTCTCCTTATATTGTTTTATGGGATAATAATGAAAATACGCCTTCGGCAAATATGCTCTCGCAAGGCACACATAGTGTAAGTATCACAGATTCAAACAATTGTAGCACACAAGCCACTGTAAATATAAACGCCACCGCCGAAATCTCGATAAACAGCAGCGCAACACCCGTCACTTGTTTTGGAGAAAATGACGGCAGTATCCGCATCGAAGTGACCGATGGCAGCGAACCGTTTTTATATTCACTTGATGGGGAAATGTATAGCACAGGCAGCCTCTTCCCCAACCTCTCTGCCGACACCTATAATGTACACGTACAAGATGCCAACGGCTGCATACAAACCGATAGCGTCACCATCACTTCTCCACCCGAATTATTGATTAATTTGATTGAAAATACAAATATAAATTTTGGTGAATCTATTGTCTTGGAAACCGCAGTCACGCAGACGAATGGAGTGACTTATATGTGGTCTTCACAAGATAGTTTGAGTTGTACAGACTGCCTCTCTCCTACTGTTTCTCCGGCATTTCAAACGGTTTATACTTTAAATGTGGTCACAGACGAAGGATGCCGCGCAGAGGCAAGTGTCACTATTTTTGTGGATAAAAACCAAGCTGTTTTCATCCCCAATGCTTTCTCTCCAAATAATGATGGGTTCAATGATTTCTTTGTGATACATGGCGACGATGCCATCCGCAGTATCAACATACTACGCATTTATGACCGTTGGGGGGAAGCCGTTTTTGAATCACAAAATACCGCACCGAACAGTACGGAAAATACTTGGGATGGTAAATTCAGAGGAAATAATATGCTATCAGGCGTGTATCTGTATTATACCGAAATTGAATTTATTGATGGAAGTATAATTCCCTTTAGCGGTGAAATTACCTTAATTCGTTGACCCAATTCACCTAAGATAACCGGAAGTGCTGCGCTACGTTTTCCATGACATTCATTAAGGCTTCTTCCAAATGTTCGTGGTGGCAGAGATATACTCTTTCACAACGTCTTTTGGCGAGTTCGATGCTGTGGTGCCGGGCTTGTTCGGGCAAATCTTCGGTGTTGAGTGCTTTTTTGATGATGTCGGGAAATTTTGCAGGATGGGCTGTTGCGAGGCAGACCACTTTTTTATCGCCCAATTTATCCGCCAATTTATTTGCCGTACAAACAGCTACCGCCGAATGTGGGTCGAGCAAATAATTTTCTTTTTGG
>CALCMV010000313.1 GCA_937967535.1 uncultured Saprospiraceae bacterium | reverse complement strand
AGGGAACTCGCAACAAATAAACCACCCAAACTGCTCGTTCTTTTTCGCTCACTCTGCGTTACAAAAATGGTCATTTATCCCGATAAACTCACATTTTCGCGCCTTGATTGAGCAAAAAATAACATCGCATTTTGGGTAGCTTATTTATTTCGAGTTCACTAAGAAAAATGACCTCATTCAGAACATTTAATAACTCGAAAAAATTTAACAGAAATGTGAGTGTAAAATGTAAAATATCAAATTTAAAATGTAAATTCCGATAGCTATCGGAATGTAGTACGTGTACAATATATTTTCTTTTTTTATTATTTAAATAATTAAAAATCAATAAAATAAGAAATGTCTCGCGTATACAAATTTACATTTTACAACTTGTCCCGACGAATGACGGGATTAATTTAATGTGAAAAAAAAGAGTCAAATGCAATTCTAAACATGCTCTAAATAAAATTTATTTCATGTGTTTTGGGAAAAGTATCGAAATTGGTATGTTTGAATTTGTGCTAAAAGTAGTTGATACTTTTTTGAAATATAAACATACCAAAAATCAGGCAATTTTCTCTCCCGTAGCGGCTTGCCAAAGGTCGTACCATTCTACTCTATCCAATTGAATATCAAGAGATTTTACGGCAGTTTTGATGCGCTCAATTTTGGTGGTGCCGAGTACGGGCAGTATTTGTGCAGGATGGCGACGCAGCCAAGCGAGCAGGAGTTGGTCAAGTGAGGCATTATGCTTTTCCATAAGTGCTTGAGCGACTTTTTTGATACGTGTAGCGACTTCATTTTCGCCAAAAATCACTCCACCACCAAGGGGCGACCAAGCCTGCGGACGGATGCCATGACGCATACATTGGTCGAGTGTGCCATCTTCAAAAGTATGCCGCGTTGTGATAGAGACTTCAACTTGATTGGTGGCAAGCGGAAAGGCTTCATTGAGCAATTGAAACTGCGAGGGGCTGAAGTTGGAAACGCCGAATGATTTGACCTTTCCGGTAGAGAGCAGTTCGGTAAAGGCTTCGGCGATTTCGTCGGGTTCCATCAGGTAATCGGGGCGGTGTAGCAGGAGCATATCAATGTATTCGGTCTGCAAATCGCGGAGCGAATTTTCGACGGAAGCCATGATGTGTGCCTTGCCCGAATCATAGGATTTGATGCGATATTGCGGACGATTTTCGCAGACACGACAGATGCCACATTTGGTGATGATTTGCAGCTTATCACGCAGTTGTGGTGCATTTTTTAAGACCTTTCCAAAGTCTGCCTCTGTGCTGTAATCGCCATAAATATCGGCATGGTCAAAGCTGCTCATGCCCAATGCCAGGCAATCTTCGACGAAGCCCTGCCATTGAGTTGTATTATAGTTGGCATCCCAAGTACCGAGACGCATCGTACCAATGATTAGTTCTGAAAACATGATTTGATGATTTGTTGTGTTGACGAGTGGACGAGTTGTTGTGTTGTCGAATTGTCGGGTTGACGAGTTGTTGTGTTGTCGGGTTGACGAGTTGTTGGGTTGATGAATTGTTGAGTTGATGAAATAACTACAACTCAACAATTCGACAACCCGACAATTCATCAATTCAACAACTCAACAACTCGTCAACTCAACAACTCATCATTATTTTGGCTAAAAATAGGGCTTTCATATCGTACAAAGTAGCGTATGTGTCATAAATACACTATAATTCGACAATTCATCAATTTATCAATTCAACAACTCGTCATTTTTCACTATTTTTGAGCAATGAAAAGATTGTACTATATTATCCCATTATTGATTTTGGGGGTTTATATTTTTGGACCGCGCCCGGATTATGACGATTGGAAAGATTCTGAAATAGAAATCAAGGGGTCGGGTATGCCACTCAAGCTGATAGAAGACCGCATCAAGGATAAAAATTTGGACGACCTGAAACCCGGCAATGCCTCTCGCATTATTTGGGCAGATTCGACCAATAAAACCAAAACGGAATACAGCATTGTGTATTTGCATGGCTTTTCGGCAAGCCCAAAGGAAGGCGACCCGATACACCGCGAATTTGCGGAACGCTATGGTGCGAATCTTTATTTGCCGCTACTCTCAGGGCATGGTTTGGACGACCCGGAATCGTTTGCAGAGCTGATGCCAAAAGACTTAATCATATCGGCACGACAAGCCATCACGATGGCAACGGCTTTGGGGGAAAAGGTGATTGTGATGTCTTGCTCAACCGGCAGTACTTTGGGTACCTATGTAGCTTCGTACAATCCCGACCTGCTGCACGCACACATTATGTATTCGCCAAATGTTGATTTGAAGGATAAAACATCGCGTTTGATAGTGAATCCTTGGGGTTTGCAATTGGCGCGTTATGTCAATGGCAGCAATTACCGCGAGATACCCAATATGCCGGAATCCTGCCATCCTTACTGGACGATGAAATATCGTTTGGAAGGCTTGCAAGCCTTACGCAGTTTGGTTAATACGACGATGAATAAGGATGTATTTAAGGAAATTGAGCATCCGGTATTTGTGGGGTATTATTATAAGGATAAAGAAAATTGTGATTCGGTAATATCTATCCCCGCGATAAAAAAAATGTTTAAGAAAATCCGAACTCCCGACGATAAGAAACGTATAGTGGCATTTCCGAATGGTACACATGTATTACCTTCTGGTTTGCAGAATAAAAATTTGGATGAAGTAAGAAAAGAAACTTTCAAATTTGCAGAAGAAATACTCGGTATGAAACCGATGAAGTAAACATGTTCTTAGTGTCGTAACCTGTTATTCGTTGACTCGTTATTCGTTTTTTAACTTGTCAAAATAGACATTAAGACCCGAAAATCTTCTGTTTCTTCAAACAAGCTGTCGTGATAACCCGTTGCGCTGAATTTCAGGTTAATTGGTACATCATTTTGGCATTTCAATTCAATGCGGATATTGCCGTATTTTTGGGTAATTTGTTCATTTTGAGTAACTTTTGATTTGGGTTTGAGGTAGTGGCGTTCTATCATTTCATTCTTTCCCTTGCGGTTGTAGATGCGGCGGTCAGAAAGGTAAGTTTTGTAATCTGCCGTCAGTACACGCTCTCTTAGATAATCGAGTAAATGCTGCAATTCCTTCAATTTATACCCGCCAATCGAAGCATGGATTACAAAGCCTTTCATCGAAGGCGTATCCAAAAAATCCAATGACCTGTCTACTTTCGAGGGGTCAATACGGTGAGTGGCATACTCGTCGCCCAAACTGTTAATCAGGCGGTGTCGCGCCAAATTCGATTTCCACTCCTCATAATTCTCCAATTCGGATGTGCCACGCTCCAATACCTCATGTATGTACGGACGCACATGCGAACTTTCCTCTACTTCGCGGAATAAATTTTTGATGTAAGACCAAAGCATAATTCGTGTTGTTGTGTTGTTGTGTTGTTGTGTTGTTGTGTTGTTGTGTTGTTGTGTTGTTGTGTTGTTGAATTGTTGAATTGTTGAATTGTTGTGTTTTCGAATTAACCATCAACTCGTCAATTCGTCAACTCGTCAATTCGTCAACTCATCAACTCGTCAACTCAACAACTCAACAACTCGTCAATTCAACAACTCGTCAATTCAACCTAATCAACATTAACTTTATCGGCTAATGTCATGGGTACTTTTACGAGTTGATTATCAATATAAATTTCGATAAAATCGGCAGTTTTATTTTTTACGGTAAATGACTCGTCGTGTCCGATACCCAATTGCCAGAGGCGTGTGACGAGGTAATTATTTAGTTGATTTTCAGCGACTTCTCCTGTGGAATTGATGGGCAAACTACCCAGTGATTTTTCGGGCTGATAATCATTCTGCGGAATGGGTGCGCCATGCGGGTCGAGTTTCGGATAGCTTAGATTTGCTTCCAATTCATCCAACATTTCATCCGTCAAAACATGCTCAAATTTTTCAGCTTCTTCGTGGATTTGTGTGGCATCCATACTCATTTCCTGCACCATATACGTCTCCCACAAGCGGTGTGCGCGTACCAGTCGGGTCGCTTGTTTGACCCCTTTTGGCGTGATGGCAAGCCTACCTTTGCTTTGTGTCACCAAGCCCTTTCGACGCAATAAACCAAGATTATATCGGAGCGTATTCAGGTTGAATCCCAATCGTTCTTTCAAATTATCAAGAGAGAGAGACTCGCGCTCGTGCAATTTTAAAGTTTGTTTCAGCGTATCTTCAAATTGTATGCGTTTTCGTATTTTTCTTTTATATAAAAATTTAAATAATAAACCTTTTTCCGGCGCGAAAAATACGGCTAATACATAGAAAAATGTAGCGGTAACAGCCATCGCCGGACCGGGCGTTGTGTTATAAAAATCCGTAATAATCAAACCGACGACAGAGGCAAGTACTCCGATTATCGCCGAAATAATAATCATATAATTCAGCCGATTTGTGAGCAACAAAGCCGTAGAAGCCGGCGTAATCAACATCGCCACCACCAGAATCACACCCACCGCCTGCATCGAAGCCACTACTGCAAATGACAATAACAACATCAAATAATAATGAATCGTTTTGACGGAAATTCCCATCGTTTCGGCAATAACAGGCTGAAAAGTAGTCGCAAATAAATAACGATAAAACAGTATCACACTCAACAACACATAGACCGCAATACCCGCCGTCAGGTACAAATCCGCATCCGACAGACCGAGTACATTGCCAAACAAAAAATGGTCGAGGTCGAGGTGCGCCCCTTGTCGGGCTACCTTAGAAATACCCATCACACCAATCGAAAACATCGCCGTAAATACAATGCCAATCGCCGCGTCATTTTTCGTTTTTACATTATGTTGAATCCAGGTAATCAATACTGCCGTAATCAAGCCTGCGACCACTGCGCCCGTAAAAATTGCCATGACTCCCGCACCCGCGACCACAAAACCCACGACCACACCGGGCAATACCGCATGAGCAAGCGCATCACCCACCAAAGACATATTTCGCAAAACAATAAAACAACCCAACACGCCACACATTAAACCCACCAAAACAGAGGCAATCAAAGCGCGAATACCAAGTGCATAATTAAATAAGTCAAATAATTCCATTTCTAAATTTTTCCAAAAACCACAACAGAATATAACTGAAAAATTGGATATAATGTTTGCAACCGTTAATCTTATGTTGTTATCCAATCCAAATAATTCTCCGAATTAAATCAATTTCCGTCTATTCGCAGACGCAATTTAGCTAAATTCCGTCCATAGCAAGCCAAATAACTCCTTTTAAGCTATTTTTATACTACAAAAAAAACAGAGCATGTTTAGAATTGTAATTGACACTTACTTAGGCATTGTACCATTGTCCCAATTTTCCTACCTTTGCCGAACCTTTTCAAAACCAACAACGTTAATCAAAAATTACCTAATAATAGTTTCACGTTAAATTTGAACTTGAACTTGAACTTAAACTTACCATGTACAGAACGCACAATTGCGGACAACTTCGCGCCGACCACATCGGCGAAGAAGTCCTCCTATCCGGTTGGATGAACAAAAACAGAGACCTCGGCGGCATGACTTTCATTGACTTGCGAGACCGATACGGCATTACCCAACTCGTATTCAACATGGATGATGATGCTGATTTGTGCGGACGCGCCCGTAAGCTCGGACGCGAGTTTGTGATACAAATCAAGGGCATCGTGCGCGAGCGCAGCAGCAAAAACCCTAATATGCCCACCGGAAATATTGAGATTGAGGTAAAGGAACTCAATATCCTGAACGCCTCTAAAATCCCGCCATTCACCATCGAAGACGATACCGATGGCGGCGACGAACTCCGCATGAAATACCGCTACCTCGACCTCCGGCGCAAACCTGTGCAAAACAACATTATTTTTAGAGGAAAATTGGCTGTCGAAACACGCAAACACCTTTCCGAGCAAGGTTTTATTGAAGTCGAAACCCCTGTTTTGATAAAAAGTACGCCCGAAGGTGCGCGGGATTTTGTAGTGCCGAGTCGCATGAATCCGGGTATGTTTTACGCATTGCCCCAATCGCCGCAGACCTTCAAACAGATATTAATGGTAGCAGGATTTGATAAATATTTTCAAATTGTCAAATGCTTCCGCGACGAAGACCTGCGTGCTGACCGCCAACCCGAATTTACCCAAATTGACTGTGAAATGTCTTTCGTTACACAAGAAGATATTTTGAATACTTTTGAGGGCTTGACCAAGTATTTGTTCAAAACAATGCTCAATCTTGACCTGCCCGATTTTCCGCGAATGACCTACGACGATGCGATGCGTCTCTACGGTTCGGACAAGCCTGATACGCGATTTGGGATGCAGTTTGTGGAGTTGAATGATGTTGCACAAGGCAAAGGTTTTAAGGTATTTGACAGCGTAGAATTAGTCGTTGGAATCTGTGCGGAAGGTGCGGCAAGCTACACCCGCAAGCAACTCGACGCACTCACCGAGTGGGTCAAACGCCCGCAAATCGGCGCGAAAGGACTTGTGTATGTCAAGTGTAATGAGGACGGCACATTCAAGTCATCGGTAGATAAATTTTTCGACCAAGCCGCCCTCAAAACATGGGCAGACAAGCTGAATGCCAAGCCCGGCGACCTCCTGCTCGTGATGGCTGGCGAAACGGAAAAAGCCCGCAAGCAACTCAATGAACTCCGCCTACATATGGGCGAACAACTCGGTTTGCGTGACCGCACAAAGTTTAATCCATTGTGGGTTGTTGATTTCCCCTTGTTGGAATGGGACGAGGAAAGTGAGCGTTTTCATGCAATGCACCATCCCTTCACTTCGCCGAAAAAGAACGATGTAGACCGTATGCTCAATGGCGACCACGAAACGATGAAATCCCTCCGCGCAGATGCTTACGATTTGGTCATCAACGGCGTAGAAATCGGCGGTGGCTCTATTCGTATCCACGACCGCGATTTGCAAAGCAAAAACTTTGACTTGCTCGGCTTTACGAAAGAAGAGGCTGAGGCGCAGTTTGGCTTTTTGCTTGGCGCATTTGAATATGGCGCACCGCCGCATGGAGGTATCGCCTTTGGTTTTGACCGTCTGTGTTCGGTGATGAATGGGGCTGATTCTATCCGCGACTTTATCGCCTTCCCGAAAAATAATCAGGGGCGCGATATGATGATTGATGCACCTTCGCCCGTTCATCAAGAACAATTGGATGAGTTGAGATTGGATTTGAAGGGAGAGTGAAATAAATGTAAAACGTAAAACGATTTGGCAAATCGTTCTGCCTGTTTTCGAGTGGCGATTTGCTAAATCGTTTTACGTTTCAAAAATTCAAATTTAAAAATGGTTTTAGAATTAGCTATATTGGAAATCAAAAAGGACAAAACCGCAGATTTTGAACGAAATATAAAGAAAGCGCAAGCTATCATTTGCCAATCTCCGGGTTATTTGTCGCACGAATTTCAAAAATGTATTGAACGGGAGAATCGCTACATTTTATTGATAAAATGGACTTCTTTAGAAGCGCATAATGTGGGTTTTAGAGATTCAGAATTGTTCGAGGAATGGCGAGGATTGATTGGTGATTTTTTTGCCGATCCTCCTTTGGTGGAGCATTATGAATTCTTTTAAATTTTTATTGATTTTTAATTACTGGACTTTGGACATTTTGGAAATTAGGGAATTGGGAAATTAGGCTTATTTTCATAAAAATCTCATTTTCAATTGTTTATATTTCATTAAAAATAAATAAAATGTAATATTTTTTGTTTTGTAAAATTTTGTAAAACAAAATTTTACGAAAACCCGAATTTCCTAATTCCCCAATGTCCAAAGTCCAGATACTTAATAGGAACGGTGAAAAATAACTTTACATTCTACAAATTACACAACTGATTATCAGTTACTTTTTTAATTGTAATTTCAATGTGTTCACCAATTTTGAATTTTGAATAATAAAAACATTTAATTTATTAATTAATAATTATCAGCAAAAAAACAGAGTAAAATTTAAGTTCATAATTCAAAATTTGGCAAAGACATTTTCATTTTCATTGCTATTTTCATTTTCATTGCTATTTTCATTGCTATTTTCATTTTCATTGCTATGGTGAAAACGAGTTACGATTTTCTTTTCCGTCTGAACTCCTTTGGCATCACGCCTGTTCCCCGACAAAGTTCACATTCATTGCGCTCGCCGCGTGTAGATTGCCAATAGCCTTTGCCCTCGCAAGACTCGCAGTAGTCGGGCTTTACCCGATTAGAAAGCCAACGCGCCGTCATATACACAATGCCCAAAACCACAAGGGCAGCCAAGATATTATTGCTCATAAATTTTGTGATTTATTTTTTTCGCGTTTCCAACGTGGCGAAGTCACTAGCATAATGAGTAGATGAATAAATGATAAAATGAGTAAATACTTTTATGCTTGAGTTTATTGATTCATTAAAACATTATTTCATTTCAAATTTACTCATTTACTCATCTTTTGCCAAAAACGCACAAGAGTTAAGAATGTAGATACTAAGTAAAGTTTAAGTTTAAGAACAAGTTCAAGTTCAAATTCTCCCGATAGCTATACGGGACAAATTTAAGCCTCCTTCGGAGGGATAAACCAACATTGCAAATTTATCGACAACATGTTGGTTTCAAAAAATTACTAAG
>CALCMV010000312.1 GCA_937967535.1 uncultured Saprospiraceae bacterium | reverse complement strand
GGAATTTTTCAAACTGATAATCAATCCCGATAGCTATCGGGATGGTTTTGGCGAAATATCGGAGAAGGAGTTTATCGGGATAAGTGACTGATTCGATATGAAGCCAAGTTCATAAAATATTGGTTATCAGGCAGAAAAATTCCAAACATGCTCTTAACTGTCACCAATAACATTCTATTCTGTCTTATTTTCGCCATATTTTCCATTGAATTTTACATTTTTTCGATAAAAAAATTTGCAAATAGCGAAATAGTTTATACATTTGGTCAGCCAAAATTGGTTAACCAATTCTTTGCCCAATCAAATGAATACAAAACAACACCTTTATTTTAGAGTCATTTAAGTTATGAGAAACGGGTACTCGAATAAACAAGTACAGTCCCTTTTAACCGACCCGTAACTCACAACTCAATAACTCGCAACTTGAGTTATGTTAGAGAATTTCAGTGAGATTAAAGCAGAAACCCCTGTGGATCAAATTATTCGCCAAATACGCGGTCTAATCACTTCAGGACAATTGGAAGCAGGTGACAGGTTGCCCTCTGAAAGACAATTAGCAGAAAAATTCGGAATTGGTCGTTCGTATGTGCGTGATGCGATTCAGAAGTTAGAGTTTTACGGTATTGTCAAAACGGTGCCACAGTCCGGTACTGTCATTGCAGGTTTGGGTATCACTGCTTTGGAAGGTTTAATCACAGATGTTTTGGAAATAGAGGATAATGATTTTGCTTCTTTGGTAGAAACTCGGGTTTTGCTTGAAATCAAATCTGCTATGTTTGCTGCCGAGCGTAGAACAGCCGATGATATTATTGCTCTCGAAAAAGCCTTAAATGCCTACGAAAAGGAACTCGAACAAGAGGGAGAAGCGATAGAGGAAGATTTAATGTTTCACCTCAAAATTGCAGAGGCGAGCAAAAATAAAGTCCTCAAATCATTGATGCTCATTATCATTCCCGATATTATTAAGAGCTATGCAAGGCTCAAGGTGTGCAACAAGGATATGGTCACAAAGACCATTAATGAGCATCGGCAAATTCTTAATTATATTATTGAACAGGATACCGAAGCGGTACAAAAAGCCATGCAATTCCACCTTCAGGATGTACTGGATTTCGCAGGAAAAAATATAAACATTTAGTCGATAGTCGATAGTCATAGATTCGCATATCATACTACCTTATTTATACTTGTATTTTTAAGGACAATCAACTATGAATTCAAATTAATTCTGCATTATGAAGAATACAATACTTAACTGTAAAGTCCTATGCCTTATGCTTATTGGGACTTTGTACTGCCAGTTGACTTTTGCTACAAATTTAACAACAAATTTGGCATTTGATAACTTGCATGAAGCACCTGCCAAAAATGTCACCGGAACTATCACGGACGATACAGGCGAGCCGATGATAGGGGTAAGCGTAGTCGTGAAAGGCACTACGCGCGGTGCCATCACCGACATCAACGGTCAATTTACGATTGATGCCAACGAAGGTGATATTTTAGAAATTTCCTATATCGGCTTTGTCGCACAGGAAGTGGTAATAGGCAGCGAATCAAGCTATGCTGTTAATCTACGTCCTGACAGCGAATTATTGGACGAAGTTGTGGTAATAGGTTATGGTAAACAGAAAAAATCACACCTCACAGGTGCGATTTCTAAAGTGGTTAATGAACAACTTGACCAAATTCCGATTGCACGGGTAGATGATGCCCTCGTTGGTCAAATATCCGGGGTCAATATCCAAATGTCCAATCCGGCAGCCGGTGAAGCACCCGATATTCGTGTGCGTGGACAAGGTTCTATCTCTTCCGATTCCAATCCATTAATCGTTGTGGATGGTATCGCTGTGGGTACAGATTCCGATTACCTCGCAAGTTTGGATATGAACGATGTGGAGTCTATTGAAGTCTTGAAAGATGCAGCTTCTTCTGCCATTTACGGTTCGCGTGGTGCGAATGGTATCATTATGATTACTACGAAAGGCGGAAAAGAAGGACCCACTACTTTCTCTTACAATGCCTATGTTGGTCACAAATCCGTTCCGAAAACCGATGTACTCACTACGGTAGATGATTGGTTGGGCAGAGCCAACGAATATTACAGCGCAATAGGAGAGGAGTTGCCGGACAAATTGCAGTATGTACAAGCACTTCAGAATGCCGGCGTAGGAGAGACCGATTGGGAAGAAGTGATGATGGATGGCGGATTGATTCACAGTCATTCACTTTCGGCACGCGGTGGTACGAAAAATACCAAATTCCGCGCTTCGGTCAGTTACTTGGACGATGCAGGGGTTTTATTGACCGATAATTATGAAAAAATTAATTTTAGATTAAATTTAAATACAAAAATCAGCAAGCGAATATCTTTCGGCATCACGCTGAATCCTTCGCGCACCGAGCAAAGAAGATTTCCGATAGGTGTACACGATGCGGTACGCCAAAACGCATGGCTGCCTTTATTTCTTGATGAAAATAATATCCAATTTGTCAATCGCTTCCGCGAAAACGGCAGATGGGCAGATGCACAAGTGGGTGATTATGCGATGGAGCGTATGTTTGACGACTACAACCTCGAAACAGGAATGCCCGATGAAAGTGGTACGGATATTAGTGCCACATCCAACCAAAGTGCGCTTGCAAAGGTCATGGAAAGAGACCGCAGAAAATATCAAACCAAGATATTTACCAATGCTAATTTACGGATAAAACTACTTGATGGCTTACATTTCAAACAAACCGTAGGTGGCGATATTCGTTTCACCAAAAATACCCGTTGGGCAGGGGTGCAGGCATCGCGTAATGGTGCAGCAGATTCTGAATCTACCCTGACAACGGAAGACCAACTACACGTCATCAGTGAGAGTACACTCAATTTGGATAAAAAAATCGGCAAACACGAATTCAATGCAGTTGGAGGTTTTGCCTTTGAAAGTTGGGATATAGAACGCAGTTCACTCGAAGCAGCAGGATTTGATAATGATTTTATTCAAACCATCCCCGCAGCCAATCTTGTCGGTGCAGAAACTTCTTCCACAAGAGAAGCACTCGTATCTTACATCTCGCGTGTCAATTATGCTTTTGATGACAAATATTTGCTATCCTTGAGCGCACGTTGGGACGGTAGCTCTAGATTTGGACCCGACAATAAATTTGGGTTCTTCCCCGCAGCATCTGTAGGATGGCGTATTTCCGAAGAGAGTTTCTTAGCCCAAAGCGACTTTATTGATGAACTCAAAGTGCGGTTTAGCTATGGTATTACAGGGAATAAGGACTTCAGGCTTAATGATGTTGACGAAGAATACGCTCACATTGGGCAGATTCTGCCTGTTGGTACGGCAATCGGCGGCAATAATATCGGCTTCAATGCCATCAATATATCCAACTCAGAACTTGCATGGGAACAACTCGTAGAGTACAATCCGGGTATTGACCTATCTGTTTTGGGCGGACGCTTTAGCTTGTCATTTGACTATTACAACCGCCGCAGTGAAGCCCTTTTATTGGATTTACCGGTTCCGGCGGTAACGGGTTTTGAGTCGGCTTTGGTCAATAAAGGTATCGTTGAAAACAGAGGTTTTGAACTCGAACTCCGTGCAGGTGTTATTTCCAATAGAAATCTCTCTTGGAACACCTCCGTTATTTTTACCCGTAATGAAAATGAACTTATTGACTTTGCAGGCGCAAGCGGCGTGATTAGTATTGTAGATGATAAACGCCCCGCCGAGTGGATTGCATTAGAAGGACAACCGATTTCTTCCTTCTACGGTTATGTCGTAAAAGATGAAATTCCTTTAGAATATATTAATAATCCATTCTATCCCATCAATGCTCAATCACAAGATATTTATGTCAGAGACCTCAATGGCGACGGCGTGATTGACCCCGACGACCGCACTATCTTGGGCGATCCTTATCCGGATTTAATTTGGAGTTTCAACAACAATTTGACATTCGGCAATTTTGATTTCAGCTTTATGATACAAGGTACGGAAGGCGCACAAGTCAGAAATATCTCCTCTCAATACATTCGAAATGAATTTTCGGGCCAACAAGATTATACCAACGATTTCCCTGATGCTGATTTAGTAGAAGAACGTATATTTACTAATGAGGATATACAAGATGCTGATTATCTTGCAATACGTAATGTTAATTTAGGTTATCAAATTCCTAATAGCGTACTCAGACAAATCGGTATTCGTGACCTCCGCATATATGTAGGCGCGCAAAATCTGATTTACAGAACAGCAGAGGGTTATGTCGGTTACAATCCCGAAGGCTATGACCAAGGACGTGGCAACCCACTAACCTACGGTTATCAGCGCGGACCTGCACCGATTTTCCGTACTATTTCAGGAGGACTTAATTTGAAATTCTAAAAGTCGGCTGTCAATCAGTCCACAGTCCACAGTTTTATCTTGCATAACAACTGCGGACTGCGGACTGATAGCTGTGGACTGAAAAAAATATAAAAATGAAAAATATAAAATATATTCTTTTCACCTGTACAATCTTGATGATATTCGGCTGCCAAGACCAACTTGACCTTGCACCCGAATCTGCTATCGGTGAAAATGGTTTTTATCAAAATACCGCACAAGTAGAAGCGGCGGTCATTGCGATATATGATGGTTTACAAAATGTTCCTTTACGCGAATTTGCCCTCACGGAAATGCGCTCCGACAATACCCGCACCAAATCCCGAGAGGGAGATTGGGCGCAGTTTGAAAGTCTGGATGTGCGACCCACCAATCTTGCCATAGGCGATTATTGGTCGGCAAATTATAATGTAATTTTCCGTGCCAATCGTGTACTCGAAAATCTGGATGTTGTAGAAGAAGCAGAACTTAGAAGCCAGTTTGAAGGCGAAGCCAGATTTGCCCGTGCATTATCACATTTTAACCTGACGAGAGCCTTCGGTGGCGTACCGATTTTAGATAGAGTAATTATCCCAACCGATACCGAATTTTTTGGACAAAGGGAACAAAGTGCTGTACTCGCAGCCATAGAATCTGACCTTACTTCGGCAGTAGAACTCCTCCCCGCCGACATGCCTTTCGGACGTGCCGAAAAAGGTGCAGCACAGGCATTACTCGGTAAAGTGCAATTGACACAAGGCAATTATTCAGGTGCGGAAACCGTACTAAATGGCTTGATTGCAAGTGGCACATACGCGCTCTTGGACAATTACCACGATGTATTTTATTCGGAAGGCAATGATGAAATTGTCTTCGCGATTCCTTATTTCGATGATGATGCCAATGAAAGTCAGGATTTCTCATTTGAAATGACGGCAGGTGGTGTGAGAGCAGGTCTCAACTATATCACCGACGATTTCAATGCCAATTACAATCCGGACGAAACCATCCGAACAGGCACATTGTACAGCCCTACAAATCCTGATGAGGTGGGTAAATTTATTACCGTTTCTTCTGATGCGCGTTTGTGTGGCAATGATTGGATTGTCTTGCGTCACGCTGATGTATTGCTTATGTATGCAGAGGCAATTATGGCAGGTGGCGCATCGACTACCGATAGCAGAGCCTTAGATGCTTTCAATCAAGTTCGTACAAGGGCAGACATGTCTGAAGCAACAGAACTGACAAAAGAAATGCTTCTCAAAGAGCGTAGAACCGAACTCGCATTTGAGAATCACCGTTTTTACGACCTCGTCCGCTTTGGTGTGGCAGAGGAAGTACTCGGAGCATTTGCCACTTCGATAGGGGAGACATTCACCCCCAGAGATTTGTTACTACCCATTCCGCAAAAAGAAATCAACGTTAGCGGTGGCGCACTCACTCAAAATCCGGGCTATTAAATTTAAAATGAGTGTCCCGATATTTATCGAGATGAATGAGTGAATATTTAATATGATAATGCTGACATACGTTAATGCGACAATGAAAAATATTATCATATTAAATTATTCACTCATTCAAAATTCATTCATTCACTCATTTAAAATTCACCCCCAAATCACTCATTAAATATTATAAAAATGAAGTTTATTAATATAAAAAATATATCGGTAAAATCCGCTATACAACTACTTTTCCTCTCATTTTTAATGATTGGATTGATTGGGGCTTGCGACGACATCGAACTACCCGAAGAAGGGTCAATTCCTGACCTAACGCCCCCATCAGCTGCTTTTTCTTTCACTCCGAATGAATCAGATTATCAGGAAATTAGATTTACCAACCTCTCTATTTCTTCTACAGATTACTTATGGGATTTTGGTGATGGCAATACCTCTACCGATGCCGATCCAAGGAATACGTATGCAGACGGTACATATACTGTAACACTGACGGCTTCGGACAAATTGGGAAAAACCAGCACAATAGAGCAAACCGTTGAAGTCGTAGAGCCGGTGGTTGCTTTTACACCTGTGATTTCCGAGTTTAGTTTTGAAGATGACTCTGATACCGCAGGTTGTGGCGATAATGCAGATGGTCGCGATTGCTGGAGAAACAGCGATTTGGGCGGTGTCATTCAGATTACATCAAGTCCGGTATTCGACGGCGACCAAGCTGCCAAATTACCCTCTGCAGGTGATAGAATTGGTTATCAACTTGTTAGCGTTTTACCCGATACGGATTATACGCTCAATTTTGCATATACGATGAAGACCGACCCTGTGGGTACACTCACTGTATCCATACTCAGTGGTGCAGTATCAGACCCGGCTTTGGTTGCCAAAACAACGATTGCCTCTGTGGAGTTGACCGACCAATCAAGCGCGAGTGACTATGTACCGGCTTCTATAGAATTTAATTCAGGTAGCAGCTCAGAGATAGCGATTTACTTCACTAATGTAGGTGTAGAATGTCGTATTGATTTATTTGAATTTGCAGAATAAACCACCCGTACCGACTCGAATTTGAGTTAAAACTTGTCAGACATTTTCAAAATGTCTGACAAGTTTTAACTCAAATTCGAATATAAATAATGGTTCTTCTGCATATTTTACGGAAATAATATTTGACTATTATTTATTTGTTATAAAAAATA
>CALCMV010000311.1 GCA_937967535.1 uncultured Saprospiraceae bacterium | reverse complement strand
CATGAAGCATCATTGAATGTGGCTGTTTCGTAGCATGCTGTGACGGGTTCTTCGGGTTGTGTGCCTGTGATTTCCCATTCACAAGTAGTCGTATTGAATGTTGTGCTTTGGTAACATTCAATTGCAGGTTCTTCGGGGAATGTGCATGAACCGTCATCTGCATTGGCATCAGGGTCATAATTGAGCGCGCATGGGTCGGTGCAGCCTTGAACTTCTACATCTTCACATTCGCAATTTGCGGCATTGAAGAATGTGCCATCCGCACAAGTTGGGGTATTCATGACTTCACAAGTTGTTGGGTCGAATGAATCTTCCGTTAAGTCGCAATTGTCGTCAACTTCCGGTGCTGTTCCGGTGATTTCCCATTCGCATGAAATATCATTAAAAGTGGCGGTTTCGTAACATGCTGTAACAGGTTGTTCAGGTTGCGTTCCGGTCACTTCCCATTCGCATGAAACATCATTAAAATTAGCTGTTTCGTAACAGGCTGTGATGGGTTGTTCGGGTTGTGTTCCGGTGATTTCCCATTCACATGAAACATTATTAAAGATTGCCGTTTCGTAGCATGCTGTAAGGGGTTCTTCGGGTTGTGTTCCGGTTACTTCCCATTCACATGAAACATCGTTAAAAGCGGCTGTTTCGTAGCACTCGGTAGCAGGTTCTACGGGTTGTGTACCAGTAATGTCCCATGTACAAGTTGTGGTATTGAAAATGGCGGTTTCGTAGCACTCCGTAGTTGGCTCAACAGGCTGTGTGCCTGTGACTTCCCATTCACATGTAGTGGTATTGAATGTAGCGGTTTCGTAACATTCGGTGGTCGGTTCGAGAGGTTGTGTACCTGCTACATCCCATGTACAAGTCGTCGTATCAAAAATGGCGGTTTCGTAACATTCGGTGGTCGGTTCGACGGGTTGCGTTCCGCTAATTTCCCACTCACATGTTGTGGTGTTGAAAGTAGTGGTTTCATAACATTCCGTAGTTGGCTCAATAGGTTGTGTGCCTGCTATTTCCCATGCACAAGTTGCGGTATTGAAAATAGCAGTTTCGTAGCACTCCGTAGTTGGCTCAACGGGTTGTGTGCCTGTGACTTCCCATTCACATGTAGTGGTATTGAATGTAGCGGTTTCGTAACATTCTGTGGTCGGTTCTATGGGTTGTGTGCCTGTGATTTCCCATTCACATGTAGTCGTATTGAATGTGGTGGTTTCGTAACAGGCGATAGTTGGTTCTTCTTCAAATAAACATGAATTATCATCTACATTCGCATTGGGGTCGTAATTGGTGGCGCATGGGTCGGTACAGCCGGGAACGGGAATTGTTTCACATTCACAATTGGCAGCATTAAAAAATGTACCGTCAGGACAATTTGGAGTGTTGACTGCGACACAATTTACTGCATCAAAAGAGTCGTCTGTCAGGTCGCAATTATCATTTATTTCAGGTTGTGTACCTGTTATATCCCAAATGCAAGTTGTAGGATTGAAGGTGGCTGTTTCGTAACATTCGGTCGTAGGTTCGGTGGGTTGTGTTCCGCTAACTTCCCATCCGCAAGTATTGTTATTGAAAGTTGTGGTTTCGTAGCACTCTGTGGCAGGTTCGACGGGTTGTGTACCTGCTACATCCCATGTACAAGTACTAGCATTAAAAATAGCAGTTTCGTAACATTGAGTAGTGGGTTCGGCGGGTTGTGTACCACTAATTTCCCATTCACATGAAATATCATTGAATGTGGCGGTTTCGTAGCACTCCGTAGCGGGTTCGACAGGTTGTGTACCTGTAATGTCCCATGTACAAGTTGTAGCGTCAAAAACAGCAGTTTCGTAACATTCGGTAACAGGTTGTTGGGGCTGCGTTCCACTAATTTCCCACATACAAGTTGTGGTATTGAAAATAGTGGTTTCGTAGCACTCCGTAGTTGGCTCAACTGGTTGTGTACCTGCGACTTCCCAATCACAAGTTGTCGTATTGAATGTTGCGGTTTGGTAACATTCGGTAGCAGGTTCTACGGGCGGTGTGCCTGTAATATCCCATGTACAAGTCGTCGTATCAAAAATGGCGGTTTCGTAACATTCTGTGGTTGGTTCGACGGGTTGCGTTCCGTTAATTTCCCACTCACATGTTGTGGTATTGAAAATAGCGGTTTCGTAGCACTCCGTAGTTGGCTCAACGGGCTGTGTACCTGCAATTTCCCAATCACAAGTTGTGGTATTGAAAATAGCGGTTTCATAGCACTCTGTAGTTGGCTCAACCGGCTGTGTGCCAATGACTTCCCATTCACAGGTAGTCGTATTGAATGTAGCGGTTTCGTAACATTCTGTGGTCGGTTCAATGGGTTGTGTGCCTGTGACTTCCCATTCACATGTAGTTGCATTGAATATCGTGGTTTCGTAACAGGCGATAATTGGTTCTTCTTCAAATAAACACGAACCATTATCTACATTGGCATTGGATTCATAATTGATGGCGCAAGGGTCGGTACAGCCGGGAAATTCCAATATTTCACAATCACAATTAGCTGCATTAAAGAAAGTATTTGACGGACAGTTGGGTGTGTTGACTACGACACAATTTACGGCATCAAAAGAGTCGTCCGTCAGGTCGCAATTATCATCTATGTTGGGTTGTTCACCCGTTATATCCCAAATGCAAGTTGTAGAATTGAAGGTGGCGGTTTGGTAACATTCTGTTGTGGGTTCGGTGGGTTGTGTACCGCTAACTTCCCATCCGCAAGTGTTGTTATTGAAAGTTGTAGTTTCGTAGCACTCCGTAGCAGGTTCGACAGGTTGTGTACCTGCTACATCCCATGTACAAGTTGTAGCATTAAAAATAGCAGTTTCGTAACATTGAGTAGTGGGTTCGACGGGTTGTGTACCACTAATTTCCCATTCACATGAAATATCGTTAAAAGTCGCTGTTTCGTAGCACTCGGTAGCGGGTTCTATGGGTGGTGTACCTGTAATGTCCCATGCACAAATTGTAATATCAAAAACAGCAGTTTCATAACACTCGGTAACAGGTTGTTGGGGCAGCGTTCCACTAATTTCCCACATACAAGTTGTGGTATTGAAGGTAGCGATTTCGTAACATTCTGTGGTGGGTTCGAGAGGCTGTGTACCTGCTACATCCCATGCACAAGTTATGGTATTGAATGTTGCGGTTTCGTAACATTCGGTAGCGGGTTCTACGGGTGGTGTGCCTGTAATATCCCATACACAAGTCGTGGTATTAAAAAGGGCGGTTTCGTAACATTCGGTAGCAGGTTCTGCGGGTGGTGTGCCTGTAATATCCCATTCACATGTAGTGGTATTAAAAAGGGCGGTTTCGTAACATTCGGTAGCAGGTTCTACGGGCGGTGTGCCTGTAATATCCCATGCACAAGTCGTAGCATTAAAAACGGCGGTTTCGTAACATTCGACAGTCGGTTCTATGGGTTGATTACCTGTGACTTCCCATTCGCAAGAAATGACGCTAAATGTTGTGGTTTCATAACACTCGACAGTTGGTTCTATGGGCTGTGTACCCGCTACATCCCATTCACAAGTTGTGGTATTAAAAATAGCAGTTTCATAACATTGGGTCGTGGGTTCGGCAGGTTGCGTTCCACTAATTTCCCATAAACAAGAAGCTGTATTAAAAGTGGCGGTTTCGTAACATTCGGTTGTGGGTTCTACGGGTTGTGTACCTGTAATATCCCATGTACAAGTCGTCGTATCAAAAATGGCGGTTTCGTAACATTCGGTCGTAGGTTCGACGGGTTGCGTGCCGCTAATTTCCCATGCACAAGTTGTAGTGTTGAAAGTAGCAGTTTCGTAGCACTCCGTAGTTGGTTCAACGGGTTGTGTGCCTGCAATTTCCCATGCACAAGTTGTGGTATTGAAAATAGCGGTTTCGTAGCACTCCGTAGTTGGTTCAACAGGCTGTGTGCCAGTGACTTCCCATTCACATGTAGTGGTATTGAATGTAGCGGTTTCGTAACATTCTGTGGTCGGTTCAATGGGTTGCGTACCTGTGACTTCCCATTCACATGTAGTGGTATTGAATATAGTGGTTTCGTAACAGGCGATAGTTGGTTGTTCTTCAAATAAACAAGAATTATCATCTACATTAGCATTGGGGTCGTAATTGGTGGCGCATGGGTCGGTACAGCCGGGAACGGGAATTGTTTCACATTCACAATTGGCAGCATTAAAAAATGTACCATCAGGACAATTTGGAGTGTTGACCGCTATGCAATTTACTGTATCAAAAGAGTCGTCTGTCAGGTCGCAATTATCATTTATTTCAGGTTGTGTACCTGTTATATCCCAAATGCAAGTTGTAGGATTGAAGGTGGCTGTTTCGTAACATTCGGTCGTAGGTTCGGTGGGTTGTGTACCGCTAACTTCCCATCCGCAAGTATTGTTATTGAAAGTTGCGGTTTCGTAACACTCAGTGGCAGGTTCTACGGGTTGTGTACCTGCGACATCCCATGTACAAGTGCCGGCATTAAAAATAGCAGTTTCGTAACATTGAGTCGTGGGTTCGGCGGGTTGTGTACCGCTAATTTCCCATTCACATGAAATATCGTTAAAAGTAGCGGTTTCGTAGCACTCCGTAGCGGGTTCGACGGGTTGTGTGCCTGTAATGTCCCATGTACAAGTTGTCGCATCAAAAACAGCAGTTTCGTAACATTCGGTCGTGGGTTCGACGGGTTGCGTTCCACTAATTTCCCACATACAAGTTGTGGTATTGAAGGTAGCGGTTTCGTAACATTCTGTGGTGGGTTCGAGAGGCTGTGTACCTACCACTTCCCATGTACAAGTCGCACTATTAAAAGTGGCGGTTTCGTAACATGCTATATTGGGTTGTTCAGGTTGTGTACCTGTAATGTCCCATGTACAAGTTGTCGTATTGAAAATAGCAGTTTCGTAACATTCTGTGCTTGGTTCTACGGGTTGTGTACCAGCAATTTCCCAATCACAAGTTGTCGTATTGAATGTTGCTGTTTCGTAACATTCGGTAGCGGGTTCTAGGGGTGGTGTACCCGTTAGTTCCCACATACAAGTTGCACTTTCAAAAAGGGCGGTTTGGTAACATTCGGTCGTGGGTTGTACAGGTGGTGTGCCTGTAATATCCCATATACAAGTCGTGGCATTAAAAACGGCGGTTTCGTAACATTCGGTAGCGGGTTCTACGGGCGGTGTGCCTGTAATATCCCATTCACATGTTGTAGCATTAAAAACGGCAGTTTCGTAACATTCGACAGTCGGTTCTACGGGTTGATTACCTGTGACTTCCCATTCGCAAGAAATGAGGCTAAATGTTGTGGTTTCATAACACTCGACTGTTGGTTCTATGGGCTGTGTACCTACTACATCCCATTCACAAGTTGTGGTATTAAAAATAGCAGTCTCGTAACATTGGGTCGTGGGTTCGGCAGGTTGCGTTCCAGTAATTTCCCATAAACAAGAAGTCGTATTAAAAGTGGCGGTTTGGTAACATTCGGTCGTGGGTTCGGTAGGTTGTGTACCGCTAACTTCCCATGTACAAGTATTGGTATTAAAAGTAGCTATCTCGTAACAGGTGATGCCCGGTTCTTCTTCAAATAAACATGAACCATCATCTACATTGGCATTGGATTCATAATTGATGGCACAAGGGTCGGTGCAGCCGGGAAATTCCAGTATTTCGCAATCACAATTAGCTGCATTAAAGAAAGTATTTGACGGACAGTTGGGTGTGTTGACTGCGACACAATTTACGGTATCAAAAGAATCGTCGGTTAAGTCGCAATTATCATCTATGTTGGGTTGTTCACCCGTTATATCCCAAATGCAAGTTGTAGGATTGAATGTGGCGGTTTGGTAACATTCGGTCGTTGGTTCAGTGGGTTGTGTGCCGCTAACTTCCCATCCGCAAGTGTTGTTATTGAAAGTTGTGCTTTCGTAGCACTCCGTAGCAGGTTCGACGGGTTGTGTACCTGCGACATCCCATGTACAAGTACTGGCATTAAAAGTGGCGGTTTCGTAACATGCTGTGGTTGGTTGGGCGGGTTGCGTTCCGCTAATTTCCCATGCACAAGAAGTCGTATTAAAAGTGGCGGTTTCGTAACACTCGGTATTGGGTTCTTCCGGTTGTGTTCCACTAATTTCCCATAAACAAGAAGTTATATTAAAAATAGCGGTTTCGTAACAAGCAGTAATGGGTTCGGCGGGTGGTGTACCTGATACAGACCATGTACAAGTTGCATCGTTGAATGTGGCGGTTTCGTAACATTCTGTAGCAGGTTCGACGGGTTGTGAACCTGTTATATCCCAAGCGCAAATATCGGTATTGAAGGTAGCTGTTTGATAACATTCCACGTCGGGTTCGTCGGGTTGTTCGCCGCTTATATCCCAATTACAAGTCGCATCGTTAAAGGTGGCGGTTTCGTAGCACTCGGTGGCAGGTTCGAGGGGCTGCGTACCTGTGACTTCCCATATACAAGTTGTGGTATTGAAAATGGCGGTTTCGTAACATTCCGTAGGCGGTTCGGCGGGTTGTGTGCCTGTGATGTCCCAAGCACAAGTTGCGATATTAAAAGTAGCGGTTTCGTAGCACTCGGTCGTTGGTTCAAGCGGTTGTGTGCCTGTGATTTCCCAAGTGCAAAGGAAAGGATTGAAAGTGGCGGTTTCGTAACATTCGGTATTGGGTTCTACGGGTGGTGTACCTGTGAGTTCCCAAGCGCAAATTGTGGTATTGAAAGTAGCGGTTTCGTAACATTCCGTAGGCGGTTCGGCGGGTTGTGTGCCTGTGATTTCCCATACACAAGTTGTGGTATTAAACATGGCGGTTTCGTAACATTCTGTGGTCGGTTCTAAGGGTTTTGTGCCTGTCACTTCCCATTCACAAGAAATAGTATTGAAAGTAGCGGTTTCGTAACATTGAGTAGTGGGTTCGGTCGGTTGTGTGCCTAGTATTTCCCATGTACAAGTTGTATTGTTAAATGCTGCCGTTTCGTAACATGCTGTAGCAGGTTCAGTGGGTTGTGTTCCACTAATTTCCCATAAACAAGAAGTAGTGTTGAATGATGTTGTTTCGTAACATTCAGTAGCGGGTTCGGTGGGTTGTGTGCCTATGACTTCCCATACACAAGTTGTATTGTTAAATGCTGCCGTTTCGTAACATGCTGTACTTGGTTCAGTGGGTTGTGTTCCGCTAATTTCCCATGAACAAGATGTGGTACTAAATGTGGCGGTTTCGTAACATTCGGTGGCGGGTTCGGTAGGTTGTGTGCCTATGACTTCCCATACACAAGTTGTATTGTTAAATGCTGCCGTTTCGTAACATGCTGTACTTGGTTCAGTGGGTTGTGTTCCACTAATTTCCCATAAACAAGAAGTAGTGTTGAATGATGCAGTTTCGTAACATTCAGTAGCGGGTTCTAGGGGTTGGGTTCCGCTAATTTCCCATAAACAAGAAGTGGTGTTGAATGATGCCGTTTCGTAACATGCTGTACTTGGTTCGGTGGGTTGGGTTCCACTAATTTCCCATGCACAAGATGTGCTGTTGAATGATGCCGTTTCGTAACATTCAGTGGCAGGTTCTAAGGGTTGTGTTCCTGTTAATTCCCATGCACAAGAAGTCGTATTAAAAACAGCCGTTTCATAACATGCTGTACTTGGTTCAGTGGGTTGGGTTCCACTAATTTCCCATGCACAAGATGTGCTGTTGAATAATGCTGTTTCGTAACATTCTGTGGCAGGTTCTAAGGGTTGTGTTCCTGTTAATTCCCATGCACAAGAAGTGGTATTGAAAACAGCCGTTTCGTAACATGTTGCACTTGGTTCAGTGGGTTGTGTTCCACTAATTTCCCATGCACAAGATGTGGTGTTGAATGATGCCGTTTCGTAACATTCAGTGGCAGGTTCTAAGGGCTGTGTTCCTGTTAATTCCCATGCACAAGAAGTCGTATTAAAAACAGCCGTTTCGTAACATGCTGCACTTGGTTCAGTGGGTTGGGTTCCACTAATTTCCCATAAACAAGATGTGGTGTTGAATGATGCCGTTTCGTAACATTCGGTGGCAGGTTCTAAGGGTTGTGTTCCCGTTAATTCCCATGCACAAGAAGTGGTATTAAAAATGGCGGTTTCGTAACATTCTGTGGCAGGTTCTAAAGGTTGTGTTCCGCTAATTTCCCATAAACAAGAAGTGCTGTTGAATGTCGCAGTTTCGTAACATTCCGTAGTGGGTTCGGTCGGTTGTGTTCCGGCTATATCCCATGTACAAGTTGTAGTATTAAATGTGGCGGTTTCGTAACATGCTGTACTTGGTTCAGTAGGTTGTGTTCCACTAATTTCCCATTCACAAGAAGTGCTGTTGAATGATGCTGTTTCGTAACATTCAGTAGCGGGTTCTAAGGGTTGTGTCCCGTTAATTTCCCATAAACAAGTAGTCGCATTAAAAATGGCTGTTTCGTAACATTCAGTGGCGGGTTCTGTGGGTTGTGTGCCTGCTACTTCCCATGCACAAATTACATCGTTGAATGTGGCGGTTTCGTAACATTCGGTCGTGGGTTCTACGGGTTGGGTTCCACTTATATCCCATACGCAAGTTGTGGTATTAAAAACGGCGGTTTCATAACATTCGGTCGTGGGTTCAAGGGCTTGTGTGCCTGATACTTCCCATGCACAAGAAGTGGCATTGAAAGTCGCTGTCTCGTAACATTCGGTAGTTGGTTCTACGGGTTGTGAGCCGGCTATATCCCATGTACAAGTTGTAGTATTAAATGTGGCGGTTTCGTAACATGCCATTGTTGGTTCAGTGGGTTGTGTTCCTGATACTTCCCATGCACAAGAAGTGGTATTGAAAGTCGCTGTCTCGTAACATTCGGTAGTCGGTTCAAGGGCTTGTGTGCCTGTAATTTCCCACAGACAGCTAGTAATATTGAATGTGGTGGTTTCATAACAGGCGATAGGAGGAGCTTGTTCAAACAAACAAGAATTATCATCTACGTTGGCATCGGGGTCATAATTGGTAGCACAAGGGTCGGTACAGCCGGGAACCGGAATGACCTCGCAGTCACAATTTGCCGCATTAAAGAAAGTACCTGCCGGACAGTTGGGATTATTAACGGGCGAACAAGTTACATTATCAAAAGAATCAGCCGTCAAGGGGCAATTATCATCTATTTCAGGTTGTGTGCCTGTGATGTCCCATACACAAGTAGTGGTATTGAAAATGGCGGTTTCGTAACATTCTGTGGTAGGTTCTAAGGGTTGTGTGCCTGATACTTCCCATGCACAAGTGCTGGTATTAAAAGTCGCAGTTTCGTAACATTCGGTAGCGGGTTCTACGGGTTGTGTTCCGGCTACATCCCATGTACAAGTAGTGGTATTAAAAACGGCGGTTTCGTAACATTCGATATTGGGCTGAGTGGCTTGTGTGCCTGTGATGTCCCATACACAAGTGCTGGTATTGAATGTAGCGGATTCGTAACATTCAGTGGCGGGTTCGACAGGTTGTGTGCCTGTCACTTCCCATGCACAAGTCGTGGTGTTGAAAACAGCAGTTTCGTAACATTCGGTCGTGGGTTCGGTCGGCTGTGTGTCTGTGATGTCCCATACGCAAGTTGTGGTATTAAAAGTCGCGGTTTCGTAACATTCGGTGGCGGGTTCTAAGGGTTGTGTGCCTGCTACTTCCCATGCACAAGTGGTCGTATCAAATGTGGCGGTTTCGTAGCACTCCGTAGTGGGTTCGGCAGGCTGTGTGCCTGTGATGTTCCATACACAAGTTGTGGTATTGAATGTGGCAGATTCGTAACATTCCGTTGTGGGTTCGACGGGTTGTGTACCTGCTACTTCCCATGCACAGGTGGTCGTATTAAATGTGGCGGTTTCGTAACATTCGGTGCTTGGTTCAGTTGGTTGTGAGCCCGTTATACCCCATGAGCAAGTCGTGGTGTTGAAGGTAGCGGTTTCGTAACATTCGGTAGCGGGTTCGGTCGGTTGTGTGCCTGTAATGTCCCACACGCAGGTAGATGTATTAAAGACTGCCGTTTCATAACAGGCTAATCCGGTGGGTTCGGTCGGTTGTGTACCTGTTACATTCCATGAGCAAGTTGTGGTACTAAATGTCGCGGTTTCGTAACATTCGGTGGCAGGTTCTAAGGGTTGTGTGCCTGTAATGTCCCATACACAAGTACCGATATTGAAAACAGCCGTTTCGTAACATTCTGTGGTAGGTTCGGTAGGTTGTGTGCCTGCTACATTCCATGAGCAAGTCGCGGTACTAAATGTAGCGGTTTCGTAACATTCGGTGGTAGGTTCTAAGGGTTGTGTGCCTGTGATGTCCCATGTACAAGTGCTGGTATTGAAAACAGCCGTTTCGTAACATTCGGTGGTAGGTTCTACGGGTTGTGTACCTGTTACATTCCATGAGCAAGTTGTGGTACTAAATGTCGCCGTTTCGTAACATTCAGTGGCAGGTTCTAAGGGTTGTGTGCCTGTGATGTCCCATGCACAAGTTGTGGTATTGAAAACAGGCGTTTCGTAACATTCTGTGGTAGGTTCGGTGGGTTGTGTGCCTGATACTTCCCATACACAAGTTGTGGTATTAAAAGTCGCAGTTTCGTAACATTCGGTGGCAGGTTCGGTCGGTTGTGTGCCCGTTACGTCCCATACACAAGTGCCGGTATTAAAAATAGCGGTTTCGTAACATTCAGTTGTGGGTTCGGTCGGTTGTGTGCCTGTGATGTCCCACACACAAGTTGAGTTATTGAAGGTCGCGGTTTCGTAACATTCGGTGGCGGGTTCGGTTGGTTGTGTGCCTGTTACATCCCATACACAAGTACCGGTATTAAAAATAGCGGTTTCATAACATTCAGTTGTGGGTTCGGTCGGTTGTGTGCCTGTGATGTCCCACACACAAGTTGAGTTATTGAAGGTCGCGGTTTCGTAACATTCGGTGGCAGGTTCGGTCGGTTGTGTTCCCGTTACATCCCAAGTACAAGTTGCGGTATTTAAAGTGGCAGTTTCCCAACATTCAATGGTGGGTTGTGCGGGAATGGGAGTTATGGTAATGACTACATTATCATCATTTTCACAGCCATTATTATCGGTAAAAGAATAATTAAGTGTGATGGGACCGGAGAGTCCGCTTGGGTTAAATCCGGCTGTTCCATCACCATTATTTGTGATACCTGTGCCTGTCCATGTGCCTGATTCGCCTAGTCCGGGCATAGGCGAGCCTGTCAATTGTATCGTTCCCACACCTTCACAAATCGTATTGTTCGTACCTGCTTCTACCGTTGGAAGTGGGCGAACATTGACCGCTAGGGTATATGTATCCGAACATTGGTTGGGAGTAGGGGTAAATACATATGCTGATTGTCCGGGCGTAGAGGTATCAATCGTATTGGGACTCCAAGTACCGGTAAAACCATTATTAGAAGAAGATAAGATATCCGGTGTATCGCCGGGGCAATATTCGTTAGTAATAGAGAAAACAGGTTCAGTGAGTGCGCTTACATTAATCGTAATATCATCATCACCTTCACAGCCTCCTATGTTGTTTATTAAGTGGTAATTAAATGAGAATGTACCGGACAGTCCCGCAGGATTGAAGGTAGCTGTTCCATTCCCGTTATCAAAAATACCTGAACCTGTCCATGTCGCGGTTTGTTCGCTATTGGGCAGGGGCGAACCCCTTAGTTGGATACTCCCGACATCTTCACAAATATTCATATCTTGCCCTGCATTTACAGGAAAAGCAACGGGCGCACAGGAAAGTACATATTCAATTAAAATATTATCATTGATTTGGGGGAGAAAAACATCAATCAATCCGCCACCGCTTACGGTGAGGTCAATACTTGTCAGGGCATCATAAAATAAATCATCGCCGGTGCCATTACCGGAGGTAATCGTACCGGGATTGTTTACATCATACTCACAACTATGCGGGATGCCACTTCCCGGATTATCCGATTCAAATATTGCTAGATTCAAGGAAGCGGTAGTTACGTTACTGATGTCATAATTGCCCAAAGGTACTATAATTGGATTACTGTTGCAGGTATTTAAATCAGGGTCTTGTTCCAGCATGTTGTCCAATTCTGTGAGTCCGCCCGAACCGATATTGGGTACGGTAAATACCCAAGCCGCCCCCTCAAAATTGAGTACCCACTCTGACCTCGGCGTACCGCCGTCTCCGACAGGTGGAAAATTGATGCGGGTAATATCCATAGAAATAGCCACACATTCGCCCGAAGGAATATCCGTCGAAACCAAACCATAATCAAGTATTTCGCAGCCGTCATTATCTGTGACTGTCATGGCGTAACCACCGGGAGCGAGACCTGTGCGTGGATTGGCAGACGAGCCGTTTTCCCAATTAAGATTTGCTATACCATTTGAACTACTTACTTGTAGTCTGCCGTCAGTGGCACCGCAGTTTGAAACATCATTGCCGGACACAGAAATATTCGTATCTGTACAGGATAGCACATACTCAATTGATAAGGTATCTACATGGATAGGAATATTTATAATCCCACCACCACTTACAGTCAAATCAAAACCTATCAGGTCGCTATGTGCCCAAACATCGCCCGAAGCACTATTGTACGTGCAGTTATGCGCGCTTTCGCCCCCAGAGTCAGATTCAAATACCGAAAAATCAATAATAGCTGTACTAACTTCGCTAATATTGTGTGTACCTAATGGAACAATCATCGGGAGTACTTGACAATCTGCACCCGGTTCGTTTTCCAAGACATTTTGTAATTCAGTTAGCCCGTTGGTACCTGAAAGTGCCGATGCACGAAATACCCAAGCCTTTCCTCCGAGATTCACCACCCACTCGGCATTGGAAGAACCGCCATCATCTAAAGGCGGGAAATTAATACGGGTAATTTCTGCTTTGATTGCCATAGACTGATTGGTCGGTATATCAGTCGAAACTAATGCGTAATCCGTTGTCATTGTTCCGTTGCCATCGGTTACAGTAACAGCGTATCCACCGGGCGCGAGATTGGTGCGAGGATTGGCGGATGAACCGTCTTCCCATATAATATTGGAAATGCCATCGGTGCTATTGACCTGCGCCGAACCATTTGTCAGACCACAACCGGATACGTCAGTAGTGGATACAGTAACAGGAAGTGCGTATTCATTTGCGTTTGTATCGAAGACGTTTTCTTCGATAAAATTTTGTCGATTATTGGAAATATTCCCGGATTCACTGATAAGTGGTTGAACAGGAAAACTAACGAACAACACAGAGATAATTGCAAGCAGATAGTATTTCATTTTTCTTCAATAATAGGATGAATGATTTTGCAGGTCGTTCCCATAAAATACCTGCAAATTGCTAAGAGCATGTTTAAATTTTTTCAAACTGATAATCAATAGTTTATGGTTTTGGCGAGACATCAAAGAGGTCTCGGCTCAGCCGAGAGGGATAAATGACCGATTTGATGTGAAGCCAAGTTCATTAAATGTTGCTTATCAGGCAGAAAAAATTTAAACATGCTCTAACTTCATTTGGCAAAGCGAAGTACAAAACATCGCCGTCAAAACCAGAGGGAATCAATCAACTTGGTAAGATATCCAATGTAGTATTATATACTAGGGTAGTCAAAGTGCAGAAATGCTTTATGCGTGACGAGTAAGTGCGTATTTCGATTGGAAAAATATGGAAGTGTGCAATATGAAAACATTCACATTTTTAATTGATTAAGAATCAAATGTATCTTATGAATAATTGTTTTATGCTTTTGAAATTTCTATTTTATTTCGATAGATAAAAAGAGAAAAACAGTGTGTTTGCTAATTATTTTCATAAAAAAAATACATGTTAAAATTATTTTTTAAATTAATTGATAATCAGTTATTTATGAGTTGAATATTCGGTTGAATTTATGATTTTATACTGAAATAAAGTTATGTAAGTACACAAAGGCATTGAATTATTTTGAGATTAAATAAGTAAATAATTAAATAGAAAAAGAAAGATAATTTTGAATAATTCAGGCGTTCATTACAATATTTCAAGAAGAAAAAACGGAGTTATTTTGCCTCTATTATCATGTCACAAATCGCTTATAAAAATTTGCCTATGAAGCTTAGGGGCTTGTATTCGCACTAATCTGTGACACATTCATTTTAGTATAAACAGGTTGTTAGTGAATAGTTCATAGTTCATAGTTCATAGTGAATAGTTCATAGTTCATAGTGAATAGTGAATAGTGTGATTTGGTGGGTTCTAGGGCGGGGTGCAGAATGACGTTCTTTTTTTGAAGTTGAGGCTACCCGTTTAAGTTTGCTCAACTTTGATAATCAGTAATTTACAATCCCGTACCGATAGCTATCGGTATCGGGATGTTATCCAATGAATTGTAAAAAACTATGAACTATGAACTGGCAACTATGAACCGATAGCCGAAGTTGATCTTGATTGTTTACTTAATCTTAACGGTAATTTGATAGCCGCTTTTATTCGTTTTTTTCTTTTTATTAGTATTAGAACGGGTATATTGGTATTGAATATTGGTTTTTACTGTTTTGGGTTGAGGTGGTTTTGGTTTGGGCAATTTAAAATTAATCGTGATGGTTTTATTAAATGTTACCTTCATACCGCGATTTTTTGGTACATTGAATCGTAGCAAATGTACCAATCGAATCGCCTCCTCGTCGCAGCCGTGTCCAAGTCCTTTTTCTACTTTCGCACGAATGACTTCTCCCTTGTGATTGAGTGAATATGCGACCCGTACTTTTCCTTCTATCTTTGCCTCCAATGCTTTTTTAGGATAACGTAACTCCTTTTTAATCAAGGCATTGATGGCTACCCGCCCGCCCGGATACGAAGGTCGCTGAATAAAGTTTTTTGCTTGTTTTGATTTTTTCATAATACAGTCGCTACATTGGTAAACCTGAAACGATTTTCCCCCAAAATTAGTGATAAATTCATTGCTATGCGAACTTATTTTTTATAATATACGTTTTCACCACAGTTAAAAGGTAAAACCAAGCACAGTACCCCAATACAATGACAGCACAATACTCATCAAATGCAAAACATCATCAAACTTTTTCAAGTACTCGACCAATGGAAATGGCGGTATATACTCGCGGGTTGTTTGCTCATTCTTGCGATGCTCGTCTCCATGCTTGTTCCCAAAATCCTGCAAATGACCATTGACGGTGTCGTACTATTTGCTCTCGAGGGCGAAGCTACGACCAACAAACCGGATGCGATTGTCTCTTTCTTTTATAGCCTCATGCCTGAGATTCGCAAAGATAATCTGCTGACTTCACTGATGTGGATAGGCGGTTTATTTGTCTTGATTTCGGCGATACGTTCCGGTACGCAATTCTTATCCGGCGTTATTACTGCAGATAGTACTGAAAAGGCTATCAAGCAATTACGCGATACACTTTTCTCACATATACAGGCAATGCCCGCTACTTACTTTGGCGAAGTTCCCTCCGGCGACCTCATTCAGCGTAGCACGGGCGATGTGGATACCATCAAAGGATTTATCGGAGGGCAAGTAGTGAGTGTGATTCGTTTTACTGCCTTCTTTTTTGGGGCATTTGCCATGATGTATATTGTGCATCCGGTGGCGGCTTTTATTGCGGTTTGTTTGGTGCCTGTTATTGCGATTACGGCGTTTTTATTTTTCAAAAAAGAAAGTAAAATGTGGGAAGCACACGAAGCCGAACAAGATAAATTGACCGCAATCATCCAAGAAAATCTCTCCGGTATCCGCGTAGTCAAGGCATTTGCCAATCAGGATTTTGAGATAGAAAAATTTGTCAGTCAAAATAAAGCGAAATTAAAAATAGGTGTGCGTCAGGTAGATTTGCACACTTTTTTTTGGCCCCTGTCCGATTTTTTGGTGCATCTTCAAATTGTATTGGGCATTGTTGGCAGTGCTTATTTTACGCTAACAGGTGCATTGACTATCGGCGAATTTTCTGCCTTTTTTGCTTACTCCATTATGGTGGCTTGGCCTATGCGTGAGTCGGCAATGATCATGTCGAAAATGGGTATGGCAGCCGTAGCAATGGGGCGTATTTCCCAAATACTGGACGCAAAAGAAGAGGATTATTCAGGTAAAATAAATGACAAAACACAGCCCATTCGCGGTGATATTGAATTTCGGAATGTCAGTTTTAAATACAAAAAAGAAGAGGATACTTATGCCTTGCGAAATGTCAGTTTCAATATCCGTGCGGGAGAAAAAATCGCTTTTATGGGAGCTACGGGTTCGGGCAAATCAACGGTGATAGCCCTACTCGCTCGTTTTTACGAACCGGACGAAGGCGAGATTTTATTGGATGGTCAGCCGCTTCATTTTTACGAAAAACAATACCTCAGAAGTTGCTTGGGAATTGTACATCAGAAACCCTTTTTATTTTCTACTACGATTCGCAAAAATATCGCTTATACACATCCGAAAGCAGAGGAAGGACTCGTACTCGATGCTGCAAAAGCGGCTGATGTAGAGACATTTATAGATAAAATGACGAAGGGATACGATACGCTTGTCGGCGAAAAAGGTGTCACGCTTTCCGGCGGACAAAAGCAGCGTGTCGCACTTGCACGCACCCTTATGAGCAATCCTGATATTCTCGTATTAGACGACGCTACTTCAGCCGTAGATACCGAAACTGAATACGATATACAGCAAGCACTCCGCGAAAAAATGCGCGACAAAACGAGCATCATCATCGCTCATCGCCTGACGGCTGTGCAGGAAGCAGACCGCATCATCGTATTCGATACAGGCAGCATCGCACAAATGGGTACGCATGATGAATTGCTGGTGCAAAAAGGTTTTTATCAAAAAATATACGACATACAAGTAGCGGTAGAAGACGAAATACGTAAAACGATTTTGTAAATCGTCTGCCTCCGATTTGTAGAGAAAATTCATGAATTTTCTCTACAAATCATATTGCGTTCCAATTTAAACTTAAACTTTCCCGATAGCTATACGGGATAAACTTTAACTTACCAATGCAAGACCAACAGTTTACAAATAAAAAAGCCTTACTGCCTTTCCTCAAACGCATGTTTGGCTATGCGATGAAATATAAGCGGTGGTTTTATGGCTTTATGTTTTGGATAACGATAGTGGGTCTGGTGGATGCCGCCTACCCGCTTGTGCTACTCCAAATGATAGACGGCTACATGAGCCCGCAAATCGAAATCTTCCAAGAAGGCGGAATCGTTGATTATCAGGGGATTTGGCGGTATATTGCTATGTTTATGATACTTGGTATCGTACAGGCTACGGGTGTTTTATTTTTTGTACGACAGGCGGGGCGCATCCGCGAATACATCATCTACGACCTGCGTGAGGCGATGTTTCGCAAGCTGCAAAAACTGTCTTTTTCCTTTTATGACAAATCGGCTTCGGGTTGGTTGCTATCGCGCCTGACTTCGGATGTAGACCGCGTGGCAGATGTGATTTCATGGGGTTTGATTAATTGTTTGTGGGGACTGACGATGGTAGTTTTTTGCCTGTCGGCAATGTTTTATTATAGTTGGAAATTGGGATTGATTGTATTGATTTCGATACCTTTAATGCTTGTCGCTTCTGTCAAAATCCGAATGTTGGTACTACTGTATTCGCGTAAAGGCAGAAAAATCAACAGCGAAATCACTGCGGCTTACAATGAGCATATCAACGGTGTAATGGTCAATAAAAGTACAGCACAAGAAGCGCGTGTCAGCAATGATTTTGGCGGAATGACGCAGGCGATGCAAAGGGCATCGTATCGGGCGGCATTTTATACGGCGGCGTATATTCCGGTGGTGATTATGATTGGTTCCCTGGCGAGTGCTTCGGTAGTGTTTTTTGGTGGAAATATGGCACTCGCATTGCCTACGGGCATTACAGTGGGAGTCTTGGCAGCGGCTTTTGATTACTCTACGCGGATATTTTGGCCTATTGTTGATATTTCGATGTTTTACGCGCAGGCGCAAGGCAGTCTTTCGGCAGGTGAACGTATTTTTTCGCTGATTGATGAAGGAAATTTTATCAAAGAAAAAGAAAATCTACGTGAATTTGGTCGTATAAATGGTGACATCGAATTTCGTGATTTATCTTTTTATTATGAAAAGGAAAATCCTGTTTTGGAAGATTTTAATTTGAAGATAAAAGCCGGACAGTCCGTTGCACTTGTAGGGGCTACAGGAGAGGGCAAATCAACGATTGCCAACCTTGTCTGTCGCTTTTACGAACCCACCGAAGGGCAGCTTCTAATTGATAGGGCAGACTACCGCGACAGAACACTCCACAGCCTTCGCAAGCAACTAGGCGTAGTGCTGCAAACGCCGCATTTATTTTCCGGTACGATACGTGATAATATTATTTATGGAAATAGAGAAGCTACTGATAATCAAATTATTAGTGTGCTAAAACAAGCAGGCGGTGAGGAATTTATTGAGATGCTGGAGGATAAAGTCGGGGAGGAAGGCAAGCAGCTTTCACTCGGACAAAAACAGTTGATTTCATTTGCTCGCGCAGTACTTGCCGACCCGCGTATTTTTATCATGGATGAGGCAACTTCTTCGATTGATACATTGACAGAAGCAAGAATACAAAAAGGCATTGAACGGGTACTCGAAGGACGTACTTCTATCGTTATCGCGCACCGCCTGAGTACTATCCGAAATTGTGACCGCATTTTAGTTATCAAAAAAGGAAAAATTGTGGAGGATGGTTCGCATGAAATATTGATGCAGCAGCGTGGGAAGTATTTTGAATTGTATACGCGGCAGTTGCGCGATGAGGCGGTTTTGGCTAATGCTTAGTAATGCTACAATGTGTCAATGTTACAATGCTAAAATGTGATAATGCTGTAATGCTACAATGTTTCTCTTCATTGACGCATTAAAAACATTTACTCATTCACTCACTCATTCACTCATTGTACAAGACTTCACGACAATAAAAAAGGGCAATCCAAGTGGATTGCCCTTTGTATTTTCTAAAATAATATCGTTTACTTACGATTTTACAAATTTCATAGATTGTACGGTATCTCCGGCAACTAATCGTATGAAATAGAAGCCCGAAGACAGGTCATTGACATCCATTTGAATGACTTGTTGACCGGGTGCATCGTTCAGAATTTGATGCTGAATGATTCTGCCGTTGATGTCCATGAGCAATAACTGAACTTCGGTAGATTCAACATTGGTGTATGCTACGTTGATGTATTGATTTGCCGGATTAGGGAAGATGTTTACATCGCTGATAGCAGGGACAACTCTTGCATTTTCTGTGTTCTCTAGCACTGAATTTACTTCTACATCTGCCACATTATCTGTATCTGTAATATCTTCTATTATCTCCTCTATTTGTCTGGCATTATTAGAACAACCTGAAATGACAACATCATCAAAGTAAACTCTATCATTGTTGACAGAAGCATCTACTCTGAATCTGATTCGAGTATTTGAAGTAAATGTACCTGTGATGGTGACAGACTCGTTGTAGCTTGTATTATTGTTAAAATCTGTACCTCTTGCCCAAGTCTCAATGGTCGTATAGCTGCTACCGCCATCCGTTGATACTTGCAACCAGAAATCTTCACCGGTTTCCATCCCTACGGGATAGTAGTGGAAATCAACGGTTAATTCCTCAAAACTGCTCAAGTTCAGATTGTCGGTAGTCATTACCGAGCTGCTTGTATTGTCTCTCAAACGAATCGTATAATTGCCACTTGAAGCGTAGGTCGCAAAGTTATTTCTATACGAATCAGAACCACCATCATTCCAGATACCCCAGCCGCTTTCAAAGTTTTCGCTGTCAACGGTTACATTGGTGCAGCCGCCACCGCCACCGCCGCCGGAACCAGTCGTGAAGCTATGAGCAGAAGAAGTTGAAGAAGTGGCATCGCCACAATCAGCTTGTACTGTGAATGAATATGTTGTACCCGCACCAAAACCGGTAAGGCTCAAAGAGTTGGTCGTGACGCTTGTAGTATAGATAGAAGAACCACCTGCAAAGATTTCGACATTGTAGCTGGAAGCACCACTTACTACATTCCAAGTCAAAGTAGCATCTATATCCGTAACACCCGTAGTTCCTAGTCCGTTAGGTGTATCGCAAGAAGGTGGTGGTGGTGGCGGGGGAGGAGGAGGCGTAGAACCAACACAGAAATTGGTGGTTTCAGAACTAGTAAATGAACCGCCGGAAGCCAATGTACTGCCACCGCCTGTTACGGTGTAAGAGCCATTGCCATAGCTACAACAAATACCATCACCGAAGACATCGCTTATAGCGAAATCGTAGCATCCATTGGGTAGGCATTCGCTGATAGTCAATGTGCTACCATCGGCTTGATTGGCATAAGTACCGCCGAAAGCTACTGTTGCACCGTTGCTATTGGTAATTGTCCAACTTGTTTCTTCTGGATAATTATCGAATGTAATAGAAATCGTTATTTCGTTTTGGTTGCAACCTGTCTGACAAGCAGTACAAGGTCCGCCACAGTCAACACCTGTTTCACCCTGATTCTGAATGCCGTCATTACAGGTAGCTGTGTTGCCACCACCGCCGCCGCCGCTACTGCCACAGCCATTTGAATTTAATAAACTTGCTCTGAAACCGCCTGCGGCAAATAAAGCACGCATACGGTCTTTTTGCCCTTGTGTGAAGAGGTTCATACAAGCATCGTCAGAGTAATCCATGTAGTTTTGAACCATATCAAGAGAATTGCAAGAGGAGTGACTGGAAGCACAACCATAATTCGGATTGTCGGAAGTAGGTGTGTCAGATACAAAATCATCGGCATTACAATTGCCATCACCCCAGATGTGGCGAAGGTTGAGCCAGTGTCCTACCTCGTGCGTAGTCGTGCGACCACCATCGAAAGGTGCCTGTGCAGAACCAACTGTACCAAAGTATTGAGGACTCATCACGACACCATCAGTAGCAGCACTGCCGCTACCCGGAAATTGAGCATAACCCAAAATTCCGCCGCCGATATTACAAATCCACATATTCAGATAATCGCCTGTATTCCAGGCATTAACACCACCGTTTGAGGCAAATTTCATGGCATCATTAGTACCCCATTCGCTTCTGGTTGAAGATTTTCTGGTAACACCCGTTGTCGGATTACCATTAGGGTCAACACTGGCAAGGCAAAACTCAATCTCTATATCAGCAGCTTGCGACCATTGGTTGTTGGCATCGCTATTTTGCCGTCTGAAGTCATCATTCAATACTTGCATCTGTGATGCTATCTGTGCATCACTAATATTTTGTGCATTGTTCTGATATATAACGTGTACGACTACGGGAATTGTAATTATATTGGAAGATTTATATTCGGCGCTGTTTCTTATGAAGTTTTCTGTATGTTGTTCAATCAAGCGAAGTTGTTCGGCATGTTTTGGGTCTTCTTGTTCGATTTGGTCGAGGTTTTTAGTTCCACAGTTTCTTTGGGCATTTAGGTATTGGATATTGATAGTCATTAATAACATGACTATCAAAGAAAGTGTAAAAGTTCTCATATCAATAAGAAAGTAAAAATTTAGTTAGTGAAAATTAGTGGCATGTATGATTTGGTGTGTACTTCAACATTCCAAATTCTGTGCAAATGTAAACAGTATTTTTAAGAAATGTTGTTTGGATCTCGTAAAAAAGTCAGAATCATATTTTTTTTCGTGACAGGTATATGGGTTAATATTTTACTATGTCACATGTCGAGTGAATATACTCTATATGTATTTTATCTTTTTCTTTTGCACTGATTTTCAATATTTTATTAAATAGTATTTTGTAAATGTGTTAACTTAAATTTAACATAAGTTAAAATTATCATTGTAAATTAGTGACATGATATTTTCTTTTTCAAGATGTAAAAAAATATAAAAAGAGGCTTGGGAATTGGACAAAATTTGAGAAAACAGAAGTCGTATAAAGTAAAGATGCTGTTGTAGGATTACTTATTTTTATTAAATTTTAAATTAATGTGAATTATAATTTTAAGTAATTTTTGATAAAAAATGTTCAATATCTAATTTGGTGAGCATATTGTTAGAGCTAAACGAGTGTTTCTCTAGGCTAAAATGATTATATGCGAGTTGCAAGGTTGCAAGGCGAATTGCTTTGTTAAAAATGGATATTTGAGTATTCAAACAACCATTTTTATAAAAGCATTCGCCTTGCAACTATTTCCTATGGAAGGGTAAAATAAGTTTATATTCAACAGAACTAAGAACTAAAAACTATGAACCAATTTCAATTCGTTCCTTATTCGTTCAATTTCCAATTATATTCCATAAAATCAATTTTCGTATTTGCTTTTAGTGGGGTGTCCGAATATTTGTTGATGAATGTTTGTACATCGCCAAAATCGCTGGCATACCAATCAAATAATTGAGATATTTTTGCTGATTTTGAACTGATTTCATTGAATTGCGGATTGTTGATAAATTTCTTGGTTTGACGCTCAAAATTACTTTCCAGATTGCCGGATGTCCATGCCTGATTGAGTAGTGCGGGACATGATTTTGCAGCACAATTTACCGCGAAATGTACTCGCGCATCCTTATATTTTTTCAACAAAATTTCCTTTTCAATTTGGTCGAGGGTATAGGTTTGGTTGCCGAGTTTTATCCAGCGTTTGCTCCAAGGTTTGCCGCCTTCCAAATCCGTAATACTGCCCAAAGGATAGTTATCTAAAATCAATTTGACGGTGTAGGCATTATAGGCATTTATCCAGTAAGCCATAGTTTTGGAGCGTCCCCAAGCAGATTGTGGCGGGTTGTTGGCGAGTAGGTCAAGATAGTCCTGCAACTTGCCCATGTCGCCTTTGAAGCCGCTATAACTTACTGTACCTGTGCTACTTACATGCTTGCGTAAGAGCGCGTCCCAAGCATCATGCGAGAGGGGCATTTTGGGTTTGGGAATGGGTTTTTCTTCTACCTTTGGGGCAGGTTTTTCGACTACAGCTGCGCTAGGCTTTTCGACCACCGGAGGGGTGGCGACAGGCTTGGTTTCGACTTTGGGTGCCGGAGGAGGGGTGACTGCTTCTTTGACCGGTTCGATGCTTTTCACAACGGTTTCGGTGACTGCCGGCTTTGTATTTTGGACGGTTTCTTTGACCGTCTCCGCTACTTTCTGCGTGCCGGCTGTGGCTTCTTTTACTTTACTTGTGGTCGCTTCTTTTGCTTTTTCCACGATTTGTTTGGGTTTGGATGTACTTGTTTTTTCTGATTTTGCGGGTGTTTCGTTTTTTGTTTTTGTTGTTTCAGCCTGTGCCTTGGCATCGGCAAGCGGTTGTGCCTTGTCAGTATTTTCGACGGCTTCTGTTGTTGCCTCGGTTACTTGGGTGGTGGTTTCGGTAACTGCCTGCGGAGGAGTTGTGGTGGTTTTGGTGATAACTTCGTGTTTTTTTGTATTGTCTGTACCACTTGTACAAGCTACTAAATTGAAAGCGAGAACTATCGCTAAGGTCCAATTGATTATTTTCATGACTAATTTTATAAAAAGAATTTTAAATTTTTTAATATACACTTCTTCTCTTAGGCTGTCCAATTCTCGCCCCGAAGAAGTATGCTCAAGTTGCGTTCTTAGAATTTTCCTGATTGTAAAGTTTTGCGTTGGTAAAAACATGATAGCATTTAATATGCTGATTTTTAGCATTTTGCGAACCTTACTCGTCGGACATTTTCAAAATGTCAGGCGACAAGACTTTTTTTATTTTACTGAAAATTAGTTTATTATAAAATTTAAATAAAAATATTTATAAAATAATTTAAATTAATTAACACATATTTCTTTGTTGTGTGTGAATTTTTCTTGTAAAATATTTTTCTTATTATTAAAAATAAATTTTGTAATTAGTTAATTTTTAAATTAAAACACAAATGTATCTCGCCTGACATTTTGAAAATGTCCGTCGAGTAAACTCCCCGACAACTTATGGGCTATCGTTAGATTTTGAAAATGTCCAACGACTTAGGCTTGCCCCGACGAATGACAGGGTTTATCTTCCAATTTAAATTATATTACCAACGCAATCCGTTATAATTAGAATTTTTCAAGTTTTCCACGACTTGAATGATATAGCAAAACCATAAGTTTTGCACTACGGTTTTATCAACACAAATTTGAAAGAGACTGTTGTGAGCTAAATAGTAAAATGTATTTCTGACGACTAAAAATTAGGGGATTGTGTAAGAGCATGTTTAAATTTTGATTTGTGGACTCGCAAGCCAAAACCCCGAAACATTTCCCACCAAATAAAAGCAAATAAAAGGAGATATTCTACTGCGACTATCCATAAATTTTCGGAAAATTCGGCATAACTATAATTTACATAAGTCATCACTATCAAGCCCGACCACAATATCGGATACCGAAATCGTGTCAGCACACACAAGGCAATTATCAAAGTCAAATACCAAGGATGCACCGTAGTAGCCAGCAATAAGAAAATGGTCATGGCGAAAAGCCATTGGACGGGGAGTTTTGCGTATGCCTCCCCCAAAGCCGCTTCAAAGAAGGAGATTTTTTGCTTTTCAAAAAACGTCTTATTATGTTCGTCTTCCTTTTTGGAAGTGTTCGGGAGATGTACCTTAGTTTTCTTTCTCGAAAAAGCCATGCCAAATATACTCGCTGCCGTTATAAAAGCCAAGATAGGACCTAGGGCATAAATGAGATTATATCCAGAGATTTTTTGTCCGATATAACGCATGGCGTAATAGACACTTGCATTGTATTCGAATCGCTGAAAATATAAATCCAAACTTCCCGCGAGGTTTTTTATAGTATTTAAATTGAAAAAGGGAAGGAAACACAAAATGACCGTTGTACCAACTATCAGGAAGTAAATAATGGCTTTTTTCCAGCCTAATTTTCTGATTAAAAAAGGCAATAAGATTAAAGGAATTAATTTGGAAAGCACCGCAAATGACATGGCAATAGCCGAGTTTATCCATTTAAATTGAACTAAAAACCACAAAGCCAGCAATACAAAAAATACCATAGCAATTTCGAAGTGTACATTGGCAAATGTATCCCAAATAACGAGTGGATTGAGTGCATAGAGAAGGGCGTTTTTTTGTGGCAATGAATAATGTTTTAATAATTTTAGCAATAAAAAAAATGTACCTGCCTCGAATAAGAGCAAGACCGATTTCATCACAAGCATACTGCCCCAAATATTTTTTGGAAAAATAAAACCTGCCCAAGCAAATACACTCTGCGGCACAGGCGGATAGACGGTGAAATACTCCGGCGAATTGAGATGATTGTACAAATTTTGGTCAATGCCCCTCAGATTGAGCTTGTTTTCGATATAATGCGTCGGCAATTCGGCGAATGGACTTATACCGTTGATAATCAGTCGCCCATCCCATACAAATCGGTAAATATCATCCGACAGATTGGGCATCACAAAAACCAATAATAAACGTAAAAACAAAGCCAAAGCCAACAAGAAATAAACCGTCCGATTGCTTTCTACATAGCGACAAATGACCGCATACACGACAAAGAAAAAACCATAGAAAAACAACAATTCCGCAAAATCATTTTGATGAATAAACAAGCCGAAACCTATCGTCAATGAGACGAGCGAGAGGCTCAAAAAGAGCAGTAGAAAATCATATTTGTCTTTGGATTGTAGCATGGATTATAATAGTTGGCTTAAATCGTATAATTTATTCATGGGAATTAACTAGACCTTGGATATTAGTATTTAAATCGTGAAATCTTGCACAAATTTGGTGAAAAATGAATGAATGAATGAGTGAATTTTGAATGAGTGAATTTTTCTAATGAAATAATGCTAAAATATACTAATGTTTCTGAATTATCGCATGTTAATTATTCATTCAAAATTCATTCATTCATTCATTCATTCAAAATTCACACCCAAACAAATCACTTCTTTTTAGTACGGGGTTTGCGTTTTATTTTATTGCGGACGAAGATGAGTTTGTGTCGGCTTTTGGAGCTATCGCGTTGTTCTATGACAAACTCGCCAATGGATTTGATGAGTGGGGTGAGTTTTTCAAAACCATAATTACGCGAGTCAAAATTAGGTTGTTTTTTCTGTAAAAGACTGCCCACATCGCCCAAAAATGCCCAACCATCGTCGCCCGATACATCGGATATAGTGGAACGAATAAGCCGAATTACTTTAGGTGTGATTTTGTCAACAGTCGTTTTGCTGCTGTCTTTTTCGGTAGTAGAGATTTTGTCTGCTTCTTTTTTGAGGATTTCGATGTAGATAAATTTATCGCAAGCTACGATGAATGGATTGGGCGTTTTCTTTTCGCCGATACCGATGACTTGCATGCCTGCCTCACGCAGCCGCGTAGCGAGGCGCGTAAAATCGCTATCGCTCGATACGATACAAAAACCACCGACTTTGCCGGAATACAAGATGTCCATCGCGTCAATAATCATGGCAGAATCAGTGGCGTTTTTGCCCATCGTATAGGCGTATTGTTGTATGGGCGTGATGGCGTTTTCGAGTAGTATATTTTTCCAACTTGCGAGGTTGGGGCGTGTCCAGTCGCCATAGATGCGTTTGATGGTCGGATTGCCGTATTTGTTGATTTCTTCCATCATTTCTTTGATGTGTTTGGCGGCAATATTATCAGCATCAATGAGGACAGCGAAGTTGCTATTCATACTTAATGTTTAATTTTGAATGAGTCAATTTTAGGTACTGTTCGAGTAAATTATGGAATAGTTGCAAGGCGAATATTTTTGTAAAATGCGGATATTTGATGACCAAAATACTCACTTTCAATGAAGAAATTCGCCTTGCAACTCTCGTTTTGTATTAAACATACTTTAATCGAACACTAGCGATTTTATAATTCTGTTTTTTCCAATAAAATACTAACGATATCATCCGTATTGATGCCCTCGGCTTCTGCTTTAAAATTGAGCAAAATACGATGCCTTAAAGTCGGATAAATCATAGCACGCAGATCATCATGCGTGACGGCATAACGACCATTCAGTAAGGCATAGGCTTTGGCAGCAAGGATGATACTTTGTCCGGCGCGAGGTCCTGCGCCCCATTGTACATTTGTTTTAATCTGCTCAATATCAGTAGATTGTGGGCGTGTATTGCGTATAAGACGGTTGACCCAATCCAAGGTATCATCATTTAAATGGACATCGCGGACGAGGCGGTTGAGTTGCTTAATTTCATTTGCATGAATGACGGGATTTACTTTTTGTGTGCTATTATTTGTTGTATTTTTCAAAATATCTTTTTCCTCATTTTCATTCGGATAATTAATTTTTACAAACAGCATAAAACGGTCTGTTTGCGCTTCGGGCAATGGGAAAGTTCCGGCTTGTTCGATAGGATTTTGTGTAGCTAAAATAAAAAAAGGCGCATCAAGCGGATAGGTCGTACCTGCATAACTGACGGCGCGTTCTTGCATGGCTTCGAGTAGGGCGGCTTGGGTCTTGGGTGGTGTGCGGTTGATTTCGTCTGCTAAGACAATATTCGCAAAAACAGGTCCTTTATTGAATCGAAAACTACGCTGTCCATCGGCATTTTCTTGCAAAATTTCTGTGCCAATGATGTCGGTGGGCATGAGGTCGGGCGTGAATTGGATACGTTTGAAAGTCAAGTCGGTAGCTTGTGCCAAAGTGCTGACCATGAGGGTCTTGGCAAGTCCGGGTACACCTTCGAGCAGGGCATGCCCACCCGCTATAAACGCGACAAGCAATTGGTCAATCACTTCCTCCTGACCAATGATAACCTTGCGTATCTCAGTTTTGAGTTCTTGTAATTTGGTGAGTAGTGCTTGTGTATCGTTCATTCGTTGACTCGTTTATTCGTTATTCGTGTACTCGTTTATTCGTTATTTTCACACGAATCTACGAATAAACAAATTAACGGATAAACGAATCACGAATAAACGAATCACAATTTTCGTGCAGATTTTTCGAGTTGCTTTATCTTGTCGGAGAGATTGAGGTGTTGGAGTTTTTCTTGGACTTCGAGCAGCCGCTTGGAGACGGGGTGTAGAGGGGATTCAGCCGTTTTGATACAAATTCGGCTATCTAAATCGCGAATGAATTTGTTGAGTCTTTTGCTGGATTGAATGACTTTGGTGACAAACTCCTTAGCATCTACTTTGAGGCAGCGAAGTTTGTTGTTATTCGATTTGTGTTCGATAATAAGGCGGTTTTTGCGGTCTATTTCGAGGTGGGTCGCATCGTTATCCAACCAAGAAAATGAAGTTGCACGTTCTTCATAATCAATAACTTCTGAGAGTGCTGTCAACCATTGGGCAGTACTCTGTAAGTCATCATAAAGATACTTTGTGTCCTTTTTTCGGCGGGGTACATTCCAGGGTTTTTCATTATGATTAATCGCAAAACCGCCTCTGAAATCTTCGTATTCATCGGCAGTACGGCGCGTAATCATGTTGAGTACTTGTGCAGAATTGAGCTCGTCGAGAAAGACTTGTTTTTGTGTACTCTGGTTGTTGGTTTCATTGATTGTGGTAACAAATTTTACGTCAATCATAGCGTAGGTGTTTTGTGTAAATAATGTTTTAAAAATACGAGGTCTTATTTCAATGTGTAAATCTTCTATTCTTGTTTTTCAGTTGCCGCAGCTATTATGATGAGGTATCTTTTCATAGTGCCTAAGCCGTCATTGCATACACAATGATATTTATAGCAAATTGAGTATTATCTTTTGCAAGCCAACGTTTGTTTTTAAACTCATAATCCCATTCGCAACCGTAATCTTTATTGCTGTACAAAACGCCGATTCTTCCCTTGATTTCGATGGCTTTCAGGTAATCATGTACAAGGTCGTCGCCCCAGCCGTTCAATTCATAGGATGTGGTGGGTGGTCCGTCCTCAAATTCAAAAAAACTGCTGTACAACTCGTGGTCATTTGGTATTTTTTTCAGCGCATCTGCACCAAAAATTGTCGCCATTTGTTGTTCAAAGGATTTGGCAAATAAGCCGTCGATGTCGTGGTTGCAGTCGTCTGCGAATACAAAGCCGCCGTTTTTGACGTACTCTTCAAAGTTTGCACGTTCTTTATCGTCAAACTCCACCAACTTGTGTCCGCTAATATAACAAAACGGACAATCAAAAATCTCGTCGCTGCTCAATGCCACTACACGCTCCTGCGTATCCACAGGAATGGTCGTGTATTCTACCAAGGAATTGAGAATATTGGAAGGCATTCGTTGGTCCGTATTCCAATCACCGGAGCGATATTGTAAACGGGTGAAAAAAAACTTTTCCATAACCCTGATGAAATTCCAAATTCCAAAACACAAATTCCAAGTCTCTTTTTTGTTATTTGGAACTTGGTACTTGGAATTTGACACTTTTGGGTGTCTATTTTATCATTTGAACGCCCAAAAGTAGGTAATTTATTTCAGGTAGAAAGTCAGAGGAATGTCATTTGTTTAACTGGAGTTAAAACATATGCACGATGCAATATATGCGTTTGCCAATACAAGTAAATGCCATTTTTTATTTGGTTTAAATAAATACTAACCGCATTATTTTTATATTTTTATAGAAATTTCTTTATCAAAATTTTTATCTTTATTTGAGTATTCTGTGCTATCCATTTGTAATTTCATTAGAGCATGTTTAAATTTTTTCAAAACCGTTTCTGTTGCTAATTTCTGTAAATCCGGCGGATAATCAAATTGTCTCAAAGTCCGCTTGATGATTACTTTCAATTTTGATAAGTCAAAACATTTGATTACTCTTTTGAAATCAAAGGTACGAAATCATACATTAGTCGAACACTACCTGAAAATGCAGGAAGAATTTAATGCTCTCTTTGATAAAAAATTCTAATTTCGCATGTCAATTTACATTTTAAATAAAATCAATTTATCATGTCATCCAAATACCTACTCGCTCTCCTACCCTTTTTAATTTGGTCTTGCAAATCAGATATTTCACAAGAAAAAAATATACCCACAACTACCATTGAACGCTTCACGCCACCCAACGAAATCTACGGCGACCTATTCGAAGCAGTCCAACTTAATGCCGTATTTCCCGATTCTAAGACCTTTGTAGATTGTACCCCTAAATTTGCCCCCAAGCAAATCATGGAAAAATATGCAAAAGCAAAATCAAGCGATGATTTCAAGCTCAAAGCCTTCGTGAATGAAAATTTCGACCTACCCACACAATATTCAAGCGGCTTTGAAAGCAATCCCAATCGAACTACCAAAGAACATATCAATGTTTTGTGGGATGTCCTCACACGCGAAGCGGACAAAGCAGTGGAAGGAAGTTCATTGATTCCATTGCCCAAACCCTATATCGTACCGGGCGGTAGATTTGGGGAGATTTATTATTGGGACAGCTATTTTACGATGCTTGGATTGGCAGAATCAGGACGTGTAGATATGATTGAGAATATGGTTGATAATTTCTCCTATCTCATTGATAATTTGGGTTTTATACCAAATGGAAATCGTACTTATTTCGCAGGAAGGTCGCAACCGCCTTTTTATTCTGTCATGGTCAATGTATTGGCAGAGCAGAAGGGAGAGGATGTGATTAAAAAATATTTACCACAATTAGAAAAAGAATACGCCTTCTGGATGCAAGGCAGTGAAGATTTGACCGCAGCCAAACCAACGCACCGCCGCGTAGTCCGCCTAAATGATGAAACGGTGATGAATCGCTATTGGGACGACCTGCCTGCGCCACGCCCCGAATCCTACAAAGAAGATGTAGAACTCGCCAAAACTGCCGGACGCGATGCCGAAGACCTCTACCGC
>CALCMV010000310.1 GCA_937967535.1 uncultured Saprospiraceae bacterium | reverse complement strand
TGCGGGCGCGTCGCCTTCGGTGTGTTGGTAAATGGTAGCAGTAGAGGAGTTGAACCAGAACTTAGGCGGCTGCGTACACGCACGTACCGCTTCGCCCAATATGCGCGTACTGTCAATGCGACTATTGAGTATTTGTGCTTTGTTTTTTTCGTTATAACGGCAGTCCACTGTGCGCCCCGTCATATTGATAAGTGCCTGTGCGCCTTCGAGTTCCGTAGCCCATGCGCCGAGCGTCTTGGCATCCCACTGACGAAATACACCCTGCGACTTGCCACGACTCAATATGATGATTTCGTAACCGAGATTGGAAAAGTAAGCGCGAAGATGTTGACCTAAAAATCCGCTGCCGCCGGCGATGATGATTTTTTTATTCATAATTCGTATCTTGGTGTTTATTGATAACGTAAAACGATTTTGTAAATCGTTCATTCCAAGCGTGACGATTTGCAAAATCGTTTTACGTTTCACTATCATTGAAACCAATTTTAGCGTAATTTTGTTGGGTAAATTGCGTACATTTACACAAAATTTTTACTGCCAAAAATGAATAATACATTGAATACAGAAAAAAAGGAATATCGCTTATGGAAACCTATTACCTTTGGTGAGGAATGGGCAACCTGCGACACTTCTGTATTGGATGATATTTCGGCTTCGTGGTTTCGACGAAGGGTGGTTTTGGAAGAAGGATCGCTGGAATACAAACAATTTTTGGAAGAACTCAAGCGTGAACATGCCATCGAAACGGGTGTGATAGAAGGTTTGTATGATTTGAAAAAAGGGATTACGGAGACTTTTATAAAGGGTGGTTTTGAGGAGACTTATTTGAGTTATGGTGATACTAATGTTGCTGAATTTGATTTGATTAATTATTTAAATACTCATTTGGAAGCCGTTGAATTTGTTTTTGAAACAGTGAAAGAAAACCGTAAAATGACCGCTTTATTTATAAAAAAATTACATCAAATAGTTACCAAACACCAAGATTATCATAATGTTATAAATCAATTTGGAGATAAAGTTAAAGTAGAACTCAAACATGGCGTTTATAAAGAATACGAAAATAATCCGACATCAAATGGGGTTAAAATATTGTATTGTCCGCCTAAATTGGTTAGCTCCGAAATAGACAAACTCATCAATACCTACAACAAACTTTTGAAACAAGAAAAACACCCCTTGATTATTGCTTCTTGGCTACACCATGCTTTTACTTTGATTCATCCTTTTCAAGACGGAAATGGTAGAGTAGCAAGGTTGCTCGCAAGTTTAGTACTTATCAAATTTAACCTTTTTCCGCTTACAGTATTGAGACAAGAAAGAAGGGTGAAATATTTGAATGCCTTAGAAAAAGCTGATAAAGGACAGCCACAAAAGTTAGTTGAATATTTTGGTGAAATTCAAAAGCGAAATATTGAAAAGGCATTGCATCTTAAAGAAATGTCAAGTGATTCATTGGATGAGATGCAGAAATTTTTTGTTCAAAGGGTTAAAAATTGGGCAAAGAATGGAATGAAAAATAATGACGAAACCTTAGAGGCTAATAAAATAATCATATATAATTATTGCAAATCAATACTACAAACTCATATTTCTTTATTAGATAATAAAAATAATGATATAAAACTATCTTTATCTGATGCTATTGATACAGGTAGCAATCATATCATTGAGTATTCTAAAAAGTATAAATATCATTACGACAGACTCCTATCGAAAATAGCACTTTACCTTGAAGTTAATATATTACCAAAAGTAAAGTATATAATAAATATAGAACTTCATCATTTTGGTTTTGATGGAAATACTATCGCAATTGCTCCTTTTTTTATTTCAGATATAAATACTTTTAGTAATGTAAACCAATTGAATATCCCACCACATGTCATTTCTCTTATGGGAGATATGAATAACAAAAAGAAAAATATTGAAAAATATCTCGAAAAAGCGATCTTAGCCGCTTTAGCGGAAATAGCAAGTAGAATGACTAAATAATTGATTGTATTAGTTTGAACTTGCACTTGACACTTGAACTTGAACTTAACATGAAAGTACAAACAATGGCGGATTACGCCGCAAGAGGAGAAGAACCCGAAATACTATTTTGGGTAGGCTGTGCAGGGAGTTTTGATGCCCGCGCACAGAAGGTCACGAAGGCATTTGTGAAGATAATGAACGATGTGGGGATAAAATTCGCCATACTCGGCAACGAAGAAAGCTGCACCGGCGACCCGGCGCGACGCGCAGGCAATGAGTTCGTATTTCAGATGACGGCATTACAAAATATTGAGACTTTAAATATGTATAAAGTCAAAAAAATAGTTGCCGCTTGTCCGCATTGTTTCAATACTTTGAAAAATGAATATCCGGCACTTGGCGGTAACTATGAGGTCATTCACCACACCCAATTATTGCAAGAACTCATCAATGACGGGCGCGTAAAAATGAGTGAAGGCGGTGCATTCAAAGGCAAAAAAATCACCTATCACGACTCATGCTACTTGGGACGTGTCAATGGCATTTACGAAGCACCGCGTAATGTATTAAAGCAATTGGATGCGGATTTGGTGGAAATGAAACGCAGCAAAACCAACGGTTTGTGTTGTGGGGCAGGTGGCGCACAGATGTTCAAAGAAGACGAACCCGGTGACAAACGTATCAACATAGAACGCATCGAAGAAGCCCTCGAAACGGGCGCAGAAGTGGTGGCGGTCAACTGCCCGTTTTGCCTCACGATGATGTCTGACGGTATAAAAGCCAAAGAAAAAGAAGACAAAGTAATGGTTTATGACCTTTCAGAAATGATAGTTGTTAATGCTTAATGATTAATGGTTAATTTTTAACGTGAACCATAGCGTAATGTACAGAAAATGAACGAACAATCAACAATCACACAAAATAAATTCGAGACTTTCCCCGCCACTTCGCGCGTATGGATTTATCAATCTAAAACAGCGTTTTCGGAGACTGATATTACGAAAATACGTACACACATCAATGCGTTTACGCAGCAGTGGGCAAGCCACAATCGTGCCTTACAAGCTACGGGCGATGTGTTGCACGGACGCTTTATCGTATTGATGGTAGATGAAAGTATGGCAGGTGCAAGTGGCTGTTCCATAGATAGTTCTGTGCATTTTATTAAAGAAATCGAACAAGTATATAAGGTTGATTTATTTGATAGAATGACCTTTACTTACGAAAAAGACGGCGCAGTACACGCCGCAGACCGCGAAAAATTTGCTGCCCTTTATGCTTCCGGCGAAATTAATGACGATACAAGAGTTTACGATAATTTAGTGAACACTAAAGCTGACTTTGACCAAAGCTGGAAAGTGCGATTGGGAGATAGTTGGCATAAGCGAATGGTCTAACACGATTTTGTAGGGACATGGCATGCCATGTCCCTACAAAATCGTATGGCGAAAATTTTAATTTCAAAAAATCTTCCTCTACTTATTTGCATCTTAACATAAAATTTTGCACTTTTGTAGCATAAAGGCAATTTTAACCTCAAAAAGCACCCCGACTTCAAACGTCTCACGTATTTCAACTAACTCATATTTTATTACATCATCTATGATGTTTCAGACATTCGTATGTCTATAAGAAACATTTTACAAAACTATTGAGTTATGAGGAAACAACTTTTTTGCATCCTGCTATTCGCACTTGCCCTCGCTCTTACTGCCTGCAACAAAAACCGCACCTGTACCTGTATAGCTGATAATGAAACGCATATATCAGAAATGATATACGTAACAAAAGCCAAAGCAGAAGATTATTGTGCCAATCAGGAATCTCAATATCAGCAAAGAGATGTCCGAGCCACCTGCACATTGGATTAATAGTACATAGGTACAAGCCGGAAGCCTCGCACTACGGTTTTTTTTCTTAAATTAGCGGAAAATATCTGCCGATTTGAGAGTTCGCCGATTCATTATTTTTGACTTTTTTTTGCTGACTGCTTTGTGGCTGTTGGCTATCCTTGTGGTCAATCCTTCGGGAGATTTTCCTTTGAATGATGATTGGTCTTATGCTATTGCTGTGCAGCGTATGTTGGAGGCGGGTGATTTCCGTCCTTTGGGCTGGACAAGTTCCGCTTTGATTAGCCAAACACTCTGGGGTACAGCGTTTTGTGCGGTCTTTGGATATTCATTTGAAGTGCTGCGCGGAGCTACGCTTGTCGTATCTTTATTGGGTTTTTTTACGGTATATCTCTTGGCACTTCAGTTGAGATTGAAGCGAAAAACAGCCCTTCTGCTTGCCATTTGTATTGCCTTTAATCCGCTTTGGTTTGCGCTGTCATTTACCTTTATGACGGATGTGTATTTTGCAACTTTTACAGCGATTACCTTATTGTTTTTTGTTCGTTTTTTCCAATATAAAAAATGGATAGATTGGTCTTTGGGAATTGTTTTTTCATTGCTGGCGATATTGTGTCGGCAATTTGGTTTGTTTGTACCGATGGCTTTTTGTATCGTTTTTTTATTTGTAAACTTAAAAATATTTACACATAAAAAAATAGTTATACGTATAATTTTACAAGCAATTTTACCCTTAATTATCGGACTCACCGCTTTATTTCTCTTTCAAAATTGGATGGAAAATACCGGACGCAGGCCCTTTGCCTATGGCGCACAAACGGGCAGATTGTGGTCACTCCTACAAAATCCAATGGAACTTCCTGTTCGTTTTTTCAAAAATACTTTTATCGCATTTATTTATTTAGGATGGTTTGTATTGCCCTTGTATGGTAGATTTTTGAGGCTAGGCGGCAGGCGGTGGACGCTGTTTTTTAGTGCAGTGATATTTTCCGTACTTTTTTTTCTGAATAAACCGATGCCTCTGGGGAAAAATATGATTCAAAAAACGGGCATCGGACCGCTTTCTTTGCACGATACGATGATGCTGGATTTGGCGGGTATGGAAACGATAGGAGTGTGCTTTTGGTGGTTTATTACGGGAATTGCCGTATTGGGTGGAGTCTTGGCTTTTTATCTGATAATCAATGTTTTAGTAAAAATATTGACAAGCATAAGAAAGAAAAATTTGGATGTAGAAAAAAGTATCGGCTTATTTTTTCTCTTGGGGGCTTTTATCTATTTTTTACCGATTGCTTTGCATGGTTTTTTTGACCGTTATTTGCTGCCTTTACTAATTATATTGCCATTAATTATTTTTATATTTTACAACAAAAATAATACGAATAAAACACGCGCTTATTCGGAAAAGATTAGTTACTTTGGAATGTGTATTTGCGGTATATTGCTTGCTGTTCAAATCGCTTATAGTGTAATGACCACACACGATTATCTGTCGTGGAATCGGACTCGGTGGGCAGCGATTCGGCATTTGAATGAAGTAGAAAATATCCGGCTTGCAGATATAGACGGCGGTTTGGAGTTCAATGGCTTTTATTTTTATGATGCTCAATATCAGGCGCGAGATACAACGGGAATTTGGTGGTGGACAGGAAGGCGCGATTATGTATTTTCTTTTAGTGAATTAACTGATTTTGAGATTGTTAAAAAGTATGAATATCATAAATTTATAAATCAAACAGAGGGAAAAATTTTACTTTTGAAAAAAAAATAACAATGTTCTGAACGCCAATTTAAAATGTTTTTTATATATTTGGAACAAACTAAAGTGAACTGATTATAAAGAATATTTACTATGAAAAATAATAATATTTTAATAACTAATATATTATTAGGATGTGTAATTTGCCTTATATTTTCCTGCGCCCCTGAACGCGACCCCAACAAACCGCGATATATCAACCCTAAATTTGCGAATGCTTACACAAGTAAGGGAAATTTCAATTATGCTAAAAGGGAATTTGATAAGGCGATGGAAAATTATACCAAAGCCATTCATGCAGATACTACTCATGCGGAAGCGTATTATCGCAGAGGGGTGATTTATACAGATTTTAAAAAATATTCTGAAGCATTAAAAGACTTCGACAGGGCTATTGAACTTGACTCAAAGCATATGGATGCGTACATGAATAGAGGGATTGCATATCATTATTTGAAGCAATATAACAAAGCAAAACAAGATTTTGGCAAGACACTCCAAATTATGCCAAGAAACTATAAAGCCTATCAATTTCGCGCAATTACATATTACGAAAGTGGAGATATAGTGCAAGCGGAAAAAGATATGACCAAATCCTTAGAGATAAAACCGGACTATGCCGATGCTTATTACAACAGAGGCAACCTGTATAATGAACAGGGCAAAATAGCTCAAGCCCTGCAAGATTTTACGGCGGCAATTAAGTCGGACCCACGTTATGTACCGGCTTACAACAATCGTGGTTTGTTGTATTTCAGTCAGAAAAAATACCAAGAAGCAATTGAGGATTATACACAGGGAATCAAGGTAGACCCCAATGCGATTATTTTATATGTCAATCGAAAAGATGCCTACGAAAAAATCGGCGAACAAGCCAAAGCCAACGCCGACTATCAAAAAGCTATCGCATTGCAAGGGCGTTGAGTTCACGAAAAACAGCATTGAAAACTGCCACAAAGACACGAAGAATTTTCATGCTTATCAGCAATTTATACTTTGTGTCTTCGTGTCTTTGTGGCAAAATTAAAGATGTGCAGTAAGTGGTTGGACTGAACTAAGCGACACTTTCAGTTTTCATAATTCATTGAAAATGAATTATTTATTTAAACTTAAACTTTCCCGACAACTGTACGGGATAAACTTGTACTTCCACTTA
>CALCMV010000309.1 GCA_937967535.1 uncultured Saprospiraceae bacterium | reverse complement strand
CCTATACTTATACCTATACTGTGGAAGATGTTTGTGGAAGAAGCTTGTCTTGCGAACAAACATTTACGATAAACAATGATGCACCGACCATCACTTGTCCTGCGGACGAAGTAGTGGCTTGTGCTACTGATATTTTGGTGGCTGCCTCTGATGCGGCATTTACCACAAGCTGCGAATTGGGAGCGATTGTAAGTGTGAGTGAAGCTGTTATTGACGGTACGCCTGATTGTCCGGGTACGACTTATACTTACACTTATACGGTAGAAGATGCTTGCGGTAGAACCGCCTCTTGCGAACAAGTATTTATCATAGAAAATGATAAACCAACAATTACCTGTCCTGCGGATGAGGTAGTGGAATGTGCTACGGATATTTTGGTGGATGCTTCTGATGCGATATTTACCTCAAGTTGTGGTATAGCGATAGATGCAAATGTTAGTGGTCCGGTCATAAACGGTACGCCTGATTGTTCGGGTACGACCTATACTTACACGTACACAGGAGAGGATGTTTGTGGTCGAATGGTTTCCTGCGAACAAGTATTTACCATAGAAAATAACTTGCCGACAATCAGTTGTCCGGCAGATACTATGGTGGCTTGTGCTTCAGATATTATTCTGGGTATGGCTGATTTTGCAACAAGTTGTGAGTTGGGAGCATCAGTAGAAGTGGCAGGTCCTGTTATCGTGGGCGACCCTGATTGTCCGGGTACGACTTATACTTATACATTCACAGTTACAGACGAATGTGGGCGCGAAGCCGCTTGTGAGCGCGTATTTACCATTCAAAATGAAGAACCTGAAATTGTTTGTGCTGAAGATAGAATGATAGCTTGTGCTTCGGATATTTTAGTGGAAATACCCATGTTCAATACCGGATGTCAATTAAGTGGTACTGTATCGGTAGCAGGTCCTTTTATTATGGGGGTACCCAATTGTGAAGGAACTACTTACACGTACACATTTACCGGAATAGATGGTTGCGGCAGAACGGTTTCTTGCGAACAAGTATTCACCATATTCAATGAGTTACCTACTATTAGTTGTCCGGCGGGTGGTACGGTATTATGTTCGGCAGATATTGTGATAGATATTGATGATGTAGAATTTGTGACAAGTTGTGATGTAGATGGTATAGTAAGTGCCAGTGAGCCTGTTATTGATGGTCCGCCTGATTGTCCGGGTACGACCTATACTTATACTTATACCATAGAAGATGTCTGTGGTAGAACGGGAACTTGCGAACAAGTATTTACTATCGGTAATTCACCGCCAATTGCCAGTTGTCCATTAAGTATAGAGGTAGCATGTGCGGCTGATATTGTAGTGGATACTGAAAATGTTTTCTTTGCAACAAGTTGTGAGATAGAAGGGGAGGTGAGTGTCAGTGAACCTGTTATTGTAGGTGAGCCTGATTGTTCGGGTACGACTTACACTTACACGTATACCGTAGCAGATGCTTGTGAGAGAAGCTTATCTTGCGAACAAACATTTACCATAAGCAATGATGGACCAACTATTACTTGTCCTACGGATGAGCTAGTGACTTGTGCTGCTGATATTTTGGTAGATGCCTCAAATACAGCATTTACAACAAGCTGCGAATTGGGAGCAAATGTGAGTATCAGTGAACCGATGATTAATGGCGAACCTGATTGTTCGGGTACGACTTATACGTACACTTATACGGTAGAAGATGCTTGTGGCAGAACGGCATCTTGCGAGCAAATATTTACCATAGAAAATGCTGCACCGATAATTACCTGTCCGGCGGACGAAGTAGTCGTTTGTTCGGCAGATATTATGGTGGATGCTTCGGATATTTCATTTACGATAAGTTGTGATGCGGCAGGTATTGTGAGTATTGACGGTCCTGTAATAAATGGTACAGAAGATTGTTCGGGTACAAGCTATGCTTACATTTATACGGTAGAAGATGCTTGTGGCAGAACTGCTTCTTGCGAACGGATATTTACCATAGAAAATGCCCCACCAACAATCACTTGTGCGGCAGATACTATGGTAGCTTGTGCTTCGGATATTATTCTGGGTACGGCTGATTTTGAGGTAAGTTGTGGCTTAGGGTCATCGGTAGAAATAGCAGGACCTGTTGTAATAGGTGAGCCTGATTGTCCGGGTACCACCTACACTTACACCTTTACAGGAACAGATGCCTGTGGTCGAACAGCTTCTTGCGAGCGCGTATTTGCCATTCAAAATGAAGAACCTGAAATTGTTTGTGCTGAAGATAGAATAATTGCTTGTGCTTCGGATATTTTAGTAGAGATACCCGCATTTGATACCGGTTGTGTATTGGGTGGTAGTGTATCGGTAGCAGGTCCTTTTATTATGGGTCCGTCCAATTGTGAAGGAACTACTTATACCTACACATTTACCGGAACAGACAATTGTGGCAGAGAAGTTAATTGTAGTCAGGTATTTACCATTGGAAATACGCTAACAATCACTTGTCCTGCCGATACAACTGTGACTTGTTCGGAAGATATTATAGTGAATGCTGAAGATATTCTCTTTTCGACAAGTTGTAATTTGGGGATAAACGCAGAACTTAGCGATCCCATAGTTGATGGTGTCGAAGATTGTCCGGGTACGACCTACACTTACACTTATATAGTAGAAGATGATTGCGGTAGAATAGCGACTTGCGAACAAGTATTTACCATAAGCAACGACCCGCCTATGATTAGTTGTCCGGCGGATACAATGGTAGCTTGTGCAGCAGATATTTTTATAGATACTGAGGCTGTTTTCTTTGGGTCAAATTGTGAAGTAGAAGGTATAGTCAGCGTAAGCGAACCAACAATTGTAGGAGAGCCTGATTGTCAGGGCACCACCTATACATATACGTACACAGCCCAAGATACCTGCGGCAGAACAGCGACTTGCGAACAAGTATTTACCATCCAAAATGATGCGCCTACAATTACTTGTCCGGCTGATATTACGGTAAATTGCCCGGCTGATATTATAGTGGATATTGCAAATGTTTCTTTCACAACGAGTTGTGGTGTAGATGGCACTGTCAGTGTGAGCGAACCGATAATTAACGGTGTCGAAGCTTGTGCGGGTACGACTTACACTTACACTTATATAGTAGAGGATGCTTGCGGCAGAACAGCGACTTGCGAACAAGTATTTACCATTCAAAATGATGCGCCCACAATTACTTGTCCGGCTGATACAGCAGTTACTTGTTCGGCAGATATTTTAGCGGATGTTGAGAATGTTTTATTTACAACAAGTTGTGGTGTGGAAGCTACGGTAAGCGTAAGCGAACCGGAGATAATCGGAGAGCCTGATTGTCCGGGCAGTACATATATATACACGTATACCGTAGAAGATGCTTGTGGCAGAACGGCTTCTTGTGAGCAGGTATTTAGTATAGAAGATTCTTCGTTTATAGTGACTTGCCCACCAAATACAACGGTATTTTGTGAAGCAGATATTGAAATAGACACTACCAATGCTTCATTCACAACAAGTTGTGGTTTAGATGGAGTAATCATTGTCAGTCAATTACTATTAGATGGTATTCCCAATTGTGTAGGTACTACCTATACTTATATCTATACCGTAGAAGATGCTTGCGGTAGAACGGCAAGTTGCGAACAGGTATTTACCATAGAAAATGATGCGCCCACAATTATTACTTGTCCGGCAGATACGACTGTTTTGCGTGTGGAAGATATTGTAATAGACACTGCGAATGTGGTCTTCACAACAAGTTGTGAGTTGGGAGCTACGGTCAGCGTAAGCGAACCGATTATTGAAGGAGAACCCAATACTCCGGGTACAACTTTGACCTACACCTATACGGTAGAGGATGTTTGTGGAAGAACAACTTCCTGCGAGCAGACATTTACGCTTGCTAATGACCCACCGGAAGTTATTTCTTGTGCGCCTGATGAGCTAGTGACTTGTTCAGCAGATATTATAGTAGATAATATAGATGTTACTTTCATATCAAATTGTAATTCAGAGGTTGAGATAACAATTGAAGAGACTTTAATAATTGGAGAACCTGAATGTCCGGGTACTACTTATGTGTATGTTTATACAGTGAAAAGTGATTGTGGAATAGATGTTTGTGAACGATTATTTACCATAGAAAATGACGCACCTAAGATTACTTGCCTGCCAGATGAAGTAGTAACTTGTACCGACGAAATTGCGGCAGGAGTACCGGAAGTGACTACATCCTGCGGCTTAGATGGAGAAGTGACTATCTCCGAATCGGTTTTGGTAAATGGTATTGCTAATTGCGAAGGGGCAGTTTATGAAATTGAATATGTAGTAAAAGATAATTGCGGTAGAACAGTAAGCTGCATCCAAACATTCACTATAAGCAACGACGAACCGACAATTACTTGTCCTGAAGGTCATTCCGTAGTTTGTCCGGCTGACATTCAAGTGGGTACACCCGAATTTACGACAAGTTGCGGAATAAGCAGTGCATTAACCGTCAACGGTCCGGTGATTGAAGGTGCGCCGGGAGTAAATGGCAGTACATACATTTATACCTATACCATTACAGATGACTGTGGTAGAACAGCATCTTGCGACCAAGTATTTACCATCATCAATGAATGTAAACAAATTGATTTTGATTTCGACGAGCAAGGTAATGCACTATTGGCGGGAACCGATATATTTGACCAATATGAAGATTTCACCATTACTACGAATAATGCCGCCAGTTGTCCGCAGATATTTGATACGGGCAACCCGACTGCCGGTGATTTTGATGTAGGAACGCCTAACGAACAATTCGGTGGACCGGGCATCGGTGCAGGTGGTACGAGTAATATGGACTCTCAGGGCAATGCCTTAGTCTTCTCTCAAAATTGTGGTGTGCCAAACGAAACAGATGGCGAACTGACATTCACATTCGATTGTGGAGTTACGATTAAAACAATGGATTTGCTGGATATAGCTTGTGACAATGCAGTAATCGAATTGTACGATGTAAATCAGAACCTTATCGAAATTTTGTCACTTCCGAATTTAGGAATCAATGGCTTTAGCGAATTTGAGGTCAATGTCAGTGGAGTATACACCATGATTGTTGATTTGGAATGTGGTGGTGGTATCACCACATTCAGTTATTGCAGAGACAATACACCGGGTGCCAATTGCGATGAGACTCCAAACCTGTGTAATGATTTTAATATTGACCACAGCGACTGCGGTGCAGGCTGGGAAATGGGAGCAACATCCGGTACAGTCCAATTGGCGGATGAAAGCATTGACATCAACATTGAAGACCCGAATAATACCTTAGAGAATACCCAGGCAAATGGTGTCGGATTGTTGGTGCGTAGCGACCCAAATACAATTAATGATGAAGTGATTATAACTTACGATTTATCACAATCTTCTGAAAATATTGTATTTGATATTATTGACATAGACTTCAAAGATAGTCCTACCGGACAACGAGAGCAAGTCTGTGTTTACGGTTCATTGGGCAATAATCCCGCACAGATTTTACCAATAATGACTTCGTTAGAAGGCAACGTGACAATCAATGGAAATTGTGCCGAAGGTGGAGCAAATTCTACCGATTCAGGTCAGGATGAAAGTATTCTGGTAGAATTTACAAGCTGCATAGACAGAATCACAATCATTTACGGTTCGAGCATCAATTCGCCTACGCCCGACCCTGACAATTCAAAAATCGTCATAGGCGGAGACATCTTCAGCATAGAACAATGTACAGAAGGCTGCGAATGTCCCGAAGGTGAAGACGACGACAATGACGGAGTTTGCAATGATGAAGATATTTGTCCGGGCGGCAATGACTTCATGGACACCGATGGCGATGGTACACCTGATTTTTGCGACGAAGATTGTGCAGCAATCGGTGATGAAGACGGCGATTTTGTCTGCGATGACCTAGACCAATGTCCCGGCTTTGATGACAATATTGATGTAAATAACAACGGCATCCCCGATGCTTGCGATGTTATATGCGATGAGTTTATACTTAATTTCGACGACCCGCAAAACGAATGGTTAGATGGAAGTTTGACGGGATCCTTTATGGTGCTTAATCAAGTAATTGATATTAGTATCACCAATGACGATGGGATACTCACAAATACCACTGAACTCGCATCAGGGCTATCCGTGCGTACCGACCCGAATACTGTTAATGATGAAGTGATTATTCGCTATCAATTTTCCCAAGTGGTAAATAGTACTACTTTTGATATTATTGATATAGACTTCAAAGCCGGAGAGCAGCAAGAAGCCGTCTGTATTTTTGCTACATTAGGAGATAATCCAACGCAGATTTTACCGACCATTACCTCGCTGGATGGCAGTGTAGTCATTGACGGCAACTGTGCCGAAGGTGGAGCAAATTCTGCCAATTCAGGTCAGGATGAGAGTATTTTTGTAGAGTTTACAGATTGTCTGGATGAGATTATTATCGTCTATGGTTCAGGGGCAAATTTACCCATCAACCAAGACCCGGAAGATAGTAAAATTGTCATCGGACAGAATCTAGGATTTGCTACCCAAGTCTGTACAAATACTTGCCTTGATGATTTTAACGTAGAACAATGTGAAGGAGACTGCGAATGTCCTGAAGGTGAAGACGACGACAATGACGGAGTTTGCAATGACGAAGATATTTGTTCCGATGGTGATGACAATATTGATGAAAATAACAATGGCATCCCCGATGCTTGTGATGTTCAATGCGAGAACTTTACACTTGACTTAGATAAACCTGAACATGTATGGTCAGAGGGAAGCTTAATAGATTCCTATACAGTTGGAAATCAGGCATTTGATATTAGTATCACTGATGACGATGCTATTCTCGTCAATACCACTGAAATCGCATCAGGACTATTCGTTCGTATCAACCCAAATACCGTCAATGATGAAGTGGCCGTCCGTTATCAGCTTTCCCAAGTGGCAAATAGTGTCAGCTTTGATATTGCCGATATAGACTTCAAAATCGGCAGGCAGCAAGAAGCCATTTGTGTTTTTGCTACATTAGGAGATGACCCGACACAGATTTTACCGACCATTACCTCGCTGGATGGCAACGTAGCTATTGACGGCAACTGTGTCGAGGGTACTACAGATTCATCTGAATCTGGTCAGAATGAGAGTATTTTTGTAGAGTTTACAGATTGTCTGGATGAGATTATTATCGTCTATGGCTCAGGCTCTGACTTACCCATAGACCAAGATCCGGAAAATGCTAAAATTGTCATTGGGCAAGATTTAGGATTTACTACCGAAGTCTGTACAAATACTTGTCCCGAACTTCGTGTAAGAACTGAGGTCAACACAGACATCAATCTTTACCCGAATCCGGTCTATGGGAATGGCAATGTTACTATCGAAATTAATACAGAAACACGCGGCGATGCCCAAATCATCATCACAGATGCACTGGGGCGCGTTGCTGCCGTCGAAAATATTCAATTGGCAAACGATTTTACCCGACACGAAATTAGTGCCGACCCACTCAATGCAGGGATTTATTTCGTACAAGTACAAACGAAAAAATGGCGTACTGACGCTATGAAACTGGTCGTCGTAAAGCCATAATGCCAAACGACATACGATTGACAATATTTGAAAAAAGAGCTATCCAAACCGGATAGCTCTTTTTTATTTAGATTTTATTCTTTAACTGAAAATTGAGGAATTCGAAAATTGGGTAAAATACTCACTATTAATAACTTGGGTTGGGAACACACCTAATGTCCAAGGTTCAGTTATATAAAAATTAACCATTAACCATTAAACCCTCGCATAAGGAAACTCCCCAATCTTCCCCAACGAATAATAACAATTCAAACCCGAAATTCCCGCCAAATTCAAGGCTTCAAGGTTGATATAACCATTCTCTGCAACTGCCTCGTCCGCAACAATCAAATGCTCAATTGCACCAATCACCAAAGCAGTACCATTAATAGGTATAGGAATCGTCTCCACATATTTCATCCCCAATTTAAGCGGACTCTCCTTCACAAACGGCGCAGCAAATCCCTCCAAGTATTCCTCTGTAAAACCACATTCCGCAAACTCCGAAGTACTCCGGTCGTACTTAGCCGAGGTACGGTGTGCCGACTCAACCATACCTTGCGGCACCGCATTTATCGTATAAACACCCCTTGCCAAAATATTCTCATACGTATGGCGCGGCACCTCACCCACAGGTCTGATAATAAAACCCATCAAGGCAGGATTGCTCCCCAAATGTACCACCGAACTAAATATCGCTAAATTTGTACTATTGGGTGGGGGAGAGCTTGTACCGATTAAATTGGCGGGCTTAATACCCGTCACCGAATTAACCATATTCAACCTTCTCACTTTGTCGAATCCTTCAATATCTGATTTTGTTAAATGCATAATTTTTTATAATAATAAGGTGATTCATTCATTCATTCAAAATTCATTCACTCATTCATTCCAAACAAATTTTCAATATTTTTTGAATCAATTGAGATTTTTTACCGTAAAAGCCAATATTGAGATATGTTTTTTTGCCTAATTCGCTACGTATTCATATTAAATTTGCAAATAAAAATTTGGTAATTATTATATTTGCAAAAATTTCATTGCGAAATGTTAATAAAAACTTAACATCACATTTATTTAGAAAGAATCTAAATACATTTCAATAGTGTTTATGGATTGTTAAAAATACTTTTGAATAGTATTTTTGCAGCAAAATTGACAACGTTACGACAATGAAAGTGAATTAGACAATATGAATAATGTCACTTCCAATTATTCACTCATTCAAAATTCACTCATTCACTCATTAAGAAAGTTACGATGACATACGAGCGATTTAATATAAAATATACACTAACATTCGTCTTACTCTTTTGTTCGATGCTTGCATTTGCAGCACCAAACCCGAACAATGGTCAGACACTTTTCAAAGCTAATTGTCAGTCCTGCCACATGAAGAACATGAAGGCAGACATGACCGGACCCGCGCTAGGTGGAGTACAGGAGCGTTGGGAAGGCAAAGAAGAATTGCTCTACACATGGGTGCGTAACACGCAAGCAGCAGCAGCTACGGGCGATGCCTATGCGGTGAAAATGATTGATTGGGATCCGAGTGTCATGCAAGCCTTCCCCGAACTCACCAATGAAAATATCGACGACATCCTGTTGTACATTAATAATATGTACACAGATGGTTGTGCAGAGCCACCTTGCGTAACTGGTGATATAGCAACTACATCAGCTACTAAAGAAGAAAAAGGCTTCAACTGGCTCTACGCCCTCCTTTTCGGCATCCTTGCTTTACTTGCACTCGTACTAGTACGTATCACTTCCAACCTCAACCATATGGCAGAGGTCAAAGCCGGACGTGCTACACAGCGTCAGACTTTATTGGAGACATTGACCAGTAGAAATATTGTCAGTCTTGCCATCTTCGCAGCAGTCGTACTCGGTGGATTTACCACAGTAAATAATGCCATCAACTTAGGTCGTCAGCAAGAATACGCACCGACACAGCCTATCAAATTCTCACACGCTACACACGCAGGTATCAACAAAATTGATTGCCAATATTGCCACGACGGAGCGCGTCGTAGTAAGCACGCCGTCATTCCTGCCGTCAATACCTGTATGAATTGCCACAAAGCCATCCTCAACGGACCAACTTATGGCAAAGCCGAAATCGCTAAGATTTACGCAGCATCCGGCTTCAATCCGGCTACAGGTGCATACTACGAAGAAAATACACCTCAAGACACGCTAATGAAACACATGGAAGCATGGCTTGCAGCAGAATATTTAGATAAAGATGGTAATAAGGTAGAGGTAAGAGAAGACATTGCTGCCGAGCAATTTGATGAAGTCAAAGAATACGTAGGCAAAGACATGGAGTGGGTACGCATCCACAACCTACCCGACCACGCTTACTTCAATCACCAACAACACGTAGTAGCAGGTGGCGTAGAATGTCAAACCTGTCATGGTGCAGTAGAAGAAATGGAAGTGATGAAACAATACGCTCCACTCTCAATGGGCTGGTGTGTAAATTGTCACCGCCAAACAGAAGTCCAATTTGCCGACAATCCATACTACGATTCATTCGAGAAATACCACGAAGACCTCAAATCCGGCAAAATGGATAAAGTCACCGTAGAAGACATCGGCGGATTGGAGTGTCAGAAGTGCCACTATTAAGTAATATAGGCTTCCAGCCTGCACGTACTACAAGCAACGTAAAACAGACATTCCTGTCTGTGCTGCCCCAAACCCACAGACAGGAATGTCTGTGTTACGAAAGAAAATTAAGTTTTTGATTTAATATAAATTTCTCCAAAAAACGTAACACAGACATTCTTGTCTGTGCCACGCGAAATCACAGACAGGAATGTCTGTGTTACGAAAGATATTTTTCAATGAATAACGCAAATAAAGTCTGGGCGAGCGTCAATGAAATCAACAATGACGCGGAATTTAAAAAGACACAACAACAGGAATTTGTTGACCAAAAGCCGGTAGATGCCCTCGCCAATGAGGAAAGCCTGAAATCTACCTCTGCCAACCGTCGCGATTTCCTCAAATATCTCGGTTTTAGTCTTGGTGCGGCTACGGTGGCATCAAGTTGCGAGATTCCGGTCAAAAAGGCGATACCTTACGTTGTCAAGCCGGATGCGATTGTGCCGGGTGTAGCAAATTACTACGCGAGTACTCTATTAAATGGTGGTGATTGTACGCCTGTCTTGGTCAAGACTCGTGAAGGTCGTCCGATTAAGATTGAGGGCAACGCCTTGTCGAGTATGACCGGAGGTGGCACCACTGCCCGCGACCAAGCTGCCGTTCTTTCATTATACGATACCAATCGCATTAAAGCTCCTCGTGGGGCAGGTCTTACCTTTGAAGAAGGTGATGATAAATGGGCAAAAATTGATGCGGCGATTGCTTCCAAATTAAGCCCTTCATCCAATATCGCCATTATCAGCAACACGCTGATGAGTCCGACTTTGAAGGCTTCGATTGACCAATTCAAAGTAAAATATCCGAATACGCAACTCATTCAGTACGACCCCGTTTCGGCATCTGCCATGTTGGATGCGAATGAGGCGAGTTTCGGCAAACGTGCGATTCCGAGTTACGATTTCAGCAAAGCGAAGGTGATTGTGAGTTTTGATGCTGACTTCTTGGGAACTTGGATTTCGCCGATAGAATACACCAAAGATTATGCAAAAAACCGTACCATCAAAGATATTGACGGTGCAAAAATGTCTCGCCACTATCAATTTGAATGTGGGATGTCGCTCACAGGTTCCAATGCCGACCATCGTGTATTGATTCGCCCGTCGGAGCGCAGTACAGCTATTGCGGCACTCGCCGGCGCACTTGATATAGGAGGTGGTTCAGGCAGAGGTTTGGATGATAAGATAAAAACAGCGATTACCAAAATTGCCAGAGAACTGACAAATAACGAAGGTAGTTCCTTAGTAGTTTGTGGTTCAAATGATAAGAATGAGCAATTATTGGTGAATGCCATCAACGCGAGACTCAAAAATTATGGTGCTACCATTGATATTGCCAATCATTCCAACCAAAGACAAGGCGACGATAAAGCCATTTACAATTTCGTCAATAGCGGTAGAGCAGATGCGATTTTCATTCTAAATGCAAATCCTGCGTTTGACCTGCCTTATGCAGATAAATTCGCCAAAAAATTAGAAAGCACACCATTAACAGTGTCTTTCAATCAAACAGAGGACGAGACGACTTCTCTATGCAAATTTGCTTGTCCTGACCACCACAATCTCGAATCATGGGGCGATGCCGAGCCAAAAGCCGGACAATACTCCTTGATTCAACCCACCATTTCACCATTATTCAATACAAGACCTGCCGGACAGTCATTTTTGACTTGGGCAGAAAGTGCGGAACTCGACGCAGATGCAGAGCAGCCCTATTATGAGTTTTTGAAAAAACAATGGGAAAGCAATTTATTTGGTAAAACATCGGGCTTCGCACGTTTCCAAAATTTCTGGGATAGTGCAGTGCATGACGGTGTAGTTTCTATGCCAAGTGAAGGCGGTGGTAGTGCATCTTTCGGAGGCGATGCCGGAGCTGCGATTTCCAATCTGACTAAGCCGAGAAGTGGCGGTATCGAAATCAGCATACAAGAATCCATCGCAATAGGCGCAGGGCAATATGCAGGCAATCCATGGTTATTGGAAATGGCTGACCCTGTGACACGCATGGTTTGGGAAAATGTATTATGTGTTCCTGTCAAATTTGACGGAATCAACAAATACATTGGTGGATATGAAGGGATGCCATTGGATACCGGCGACTTGGTGACGGTCAAAGTTAACGGGAAAGAAATGACCCTGCCTGTCGTTCTCCAATTTGGTCAAATGCAAAATACCGCAACCGTTCAATTAGGTTGGGGACGTACCAAAGCGGGTGCAGGAAGCGATTACGGGGCAGATTTTTATCCGGCATTGACCGTAAAAGGTACGGATACACAATATGACGGCGTAGCCGAATTGTCGGGTGCGAAAGGACGTGAGAAAGATTTTGCCTGTGTGCAGTTACACCATACAATGGGTATCAAAGGCATGGGTACTGAAGAGGGCGAAGAGATTAATGTAGATGAAAAAGTATTGGGTTACAAAGGTTTTCAAGGTTCGTTGACAGAGCGTTCTGTTATCAACCAAACCAACCTTTCTACACTCAAAGAATTTATAGGTGATGACCCGCACGATGGCGATGTGAAAGTGAAAGGCTTGTTGTACAAACGCCACCACTTTGAGCATCTCAATGAGCAAACGCTTTACCCTTACGATGAATATAAGGATGTAGCTTACGAGCAAGGGCATCACTGGGGCATGGCTATTGACCTCAATGCCTGTACGGGCTGCGGTGCGTGTACGGTAGCGTGTATGGCAGAAAATAACATTCCCGTTGTCGGTAGGAGAGAGGTGCGTCGTGTGCATGAGATGGCTTGGTTGCGTATTGACCGCTACTACTTTGGGGATGCGGAGAATCCGAATACGGTCTATCAGCCGATGATGTGTCAGCATTGCGATAATGCGCCTTGCGAAAACGTTTGTCCGGTAGCTGCGACCAACCACAGTTCGGAAGGACTCAATCAAATGACTTACAACCGTTGTATCGGTACGCGTTACTGTGCGAACAACTGTCCGTACAAAGTGCGCCGCTTCAACTGGCTGGATTACAACCAAGCGGATTTGTTTGGTTATAATGAAAATAAAATCGGTAAAGACAACGATATTATGTACATGGCAGACGACCTCACGCGCATGGTCTTGAATCCTGACGTGACGGTGCGTTCTCGTGGTGTTATCGAAAAATGTAGCTTCTGCGTACAACGCATCCAAGAAGCCAAATTGACTGCCAAAACCGAACTTCGCCAACTCAAAGACGGCGATATAAAAGTCGCTTGTCAATCCGCTTGTCCGACAGGCGCGATTGTATTTGGCGATACCAACGATAAGAAAAGTGAAGTCAACGAGCAATGGAAAAACAAACGTAATTACTTCGTTTTAGAGGAAGTAAATACGCGAGCTTCTGTTGGGTATTTGACCAAAGTGACCAACCGTGACGAAGACTTTTCTTAGAAATGTGAGTTTTAAATGTAAAATGTAAAAGTGTAGGACGTGAAACGAAATTGCGCGAAGCGCGAAATCCTTTTAAATTTTACATTATTCAAATTAGAATTTAAGTAAAATAAAAATATAGTATGCATCATCCGGTCATATCTCCCGTACGGGAGCCGTTAGTGCAAGGTAGAAAAAGCTACCACCAGATTACCGAAGATATTTGTGCGCCTACCGAGCGGGCACCGAGCCCTGCGTGGGTTATCGGCTTCTTGGTTTCGGCAGCTACGGCAACTTTTGGTGTCGCAATGATTGTGTACACCATCTGGGTCGGTATTGGTACGTGGGACTTGAATAGAACCGTCGGTTGGGGTTGGGATATTACCAACTTCGTTTGGTGGATTGGTATTGGTCACGCAGGTACTTTGATTTCGGCTATCTTGTTGTTATTCAGACAGAAATGGCGTACAGGGGTCAACCGTGCGGCAGAGGCGATGACGATTTTCGCGGTGATTTGTGCGGGTTTGTATCCGCTCATTCACATGGGGCGATTGTGGCTCGGCTTTTTCATCTTTCCATATCCGAATACACGCGGTCCGCTTTGGGTGAATTTCAACTCGCCGCTACTCTGGGACGTATTTGCGATTAGTACCTATTTTACCGTTTCGCTCTTGTTCTGGTACACAGGATTGGTGCCGGATTTCGCTACGGTACGCGACCGTGCAAAAGGTATTCGCAAGAAAGTATATTCGGTACTCGCAATGGGTTGGACAGGTGCAGCGAAGCACTGGCAACGCCACGAGTCCTTATCACTCGTTTTGGCAGGTTTGGCTACGCCCTTAGTACTTTCGGTACACACGATTGTAAGTTTTGACTTCGCCACGTCTGTGATTCCGGGTTGGCACACGACTATCTTCCCGCCTTACTTCGTAGCAGGAGCGATTTTCTCTGGCTTTGCGATGGTACTCACGCTGATGATTATCACGCGAAAAGTACTGGGATTGGAAGAGTATATCACCGTTGGACACATTGAGTCGATGAATAAAATTATCGTTCTCACGGGGTCGATTGTCGGTGTGGCTTACCTGACGGAGTTGTTTATCGCTTGGTATTCAGGTTATGTATATGAGCAATTTGCTTTCTACAACCGCGCACTCGGTCCATACTGGTGGTCGTACTTTGGTATGATGACTTGTAATGTGATTTCTCCGCAGTTCTTCTGGTCGAAGAAATTGCGTCGTAATATTACTTTTACCTTCATCCTTTCTATTTTTATCAATATCGGGATGTGGTTTGAGCGTTTCGTGATTATCGTGACTTCATTGCACCGTGATTACTTGCCTTCAAGCTGGAGTTTGTATTCTCCGACTTGGGTTGAGGTAGGTTTGTTTGTTGGTACTATTGGTATCTTCTTTACTTTGTTCCTCATCTTCGTGAGAATTGCGCCGGTAGTAGCGATTGCAGAGATTAAGCACGTCCTCAAATCTTCGGGTGACCAATATACAGGTACAGAAGCGGATGATAAATATCGTGATTACTTTGAGGAGAAAAGAGCAGCAGGTACGGATGGTATTCA
>CALCMV010000308.1 GCA_937967535.1 uncultured Saprospiraceae bacterium | reverse complement strand
TATCAAACAGGCATAGAAGTAACTAACGAAGAAATCAAAGAACTTAGTAAATTTATTCAACGAAATCCAGAATTGCCCAAATGGGATATTCTGATTCAATACGACTCAGGTGGGTAGCTTATTTTTTTCGCCTTCCCTAATTACAAAGTAATTTCCTTGGAAATATCAAATTGAAAAGCCGTTCCGATTCATTTCGGAACGGCTTTTTTTATGTTGTCAAATGATTTTTAATTACCTTTAGAGCATGTATAAAATTTTTCAAACTGATAATCAATAGTTTGTGGTTTTGGCGAGGCATCAAAGAAGGAGTTTATCGGGATAAGTGACTGATTTGATGTGAAGCCAAGTTCACAAAATATTGCTTTATCAGGCAGAAAAATTTTATACATGCTCTTAACAAAAAACAGGAAGCGGAATGAAAATAAGAGGATACTTATATATCGAAATACAAATCAATGGCTTTTGGTCATTGGTGGAGACGCTTATCCGAAATCCGGCTTTTCGACACCGCAAATATCACAACGACAACGAACCGGAATACATCCCCCAATCCCGCTATTTGCCCGGCGATGCGCCTATTCGGGAAGGCATCATTCAGGCATCCGGCAAACGTGGACTACCGGTGGATATTTCTACTGAATTGCTCGAATATTTTAATTATCGTTGGAAAAAAGAAGATGTGTTTGGGAAAAGTTGGATGACAGTAGAAGAAATTATAGAATGTAATGAAGCCGATAGCAATTTCTACCTCAACCAAGAATGGTTTTCCCAATATAGCGAACCCGACAAAGTCCGCGTTATTTTTTGGTTTGTAAATTTTTCTAAAAATAAATCAGATAATTCGCATGAGTAAATTATATAATTTATTCGTGAAAATTGCCTACTAAACTTTGGGAATTAGGTAACTGGAAAATTAGGAAATTAGGCTAACGAAGACATAATTTTTTATTTATCAGTATAATTAGACTTTGGACAGGAAATTGGGTAATTCGGAAATTCGGTAAAATCCTCGTTTTTAGAATTTTACATAAAAGAATTAATAAACTATTTTATTTTGATAATAAAAAACATTCAATTGATTATCAATAAGTTACAATTTTAAACCTAATTTCCCAGTTACCAAATTCCCATTTTGTCCAAAGCCCGGCTAATGACTTTCGACTATCTTGTTACAGTTATCACTAAGATGCGTCACAATATCACACAACCAACACGCACGTCAATGAAAAAAGCCTTTCTCCTACTACTCCCCCTAATGTTTTTCCTTTCCTGTTCAAAGGAAAACAAAGAACTCGAAGACCTCACCCGTCAGTTCATCCAACACATGAATGAAGGAGAAAACCGCCTCGCCGGACAACTCGGCACAGCAAGCACCAAACGATTCCTCGCCCATCGTACCGCCAGTATGATTGAGTTGGGGCAATCTACCACCACCAATATGAAAATCGAAAAAATAAGATGCAAAGCCCAAGAAAACCAAGCTGCCTGCCGCTTTTGTTGCGACCCCAATGGCAATGAATTTGCTGTCCCCTACATCAAGCAAAACGACAAATGGCTCATCAATATTGACATAGACGACCTTATAAAAGAAAGTAAATGATTTAGGGATTTTTGATTCTGTGATTTTTGATTTTTGATTGTATTTTGCTTCGCAAAATTTATAACGACAAATATTCGCGCAAGCGAATCAATCAAAATCCTTCAATCAAAAATCAAAAATCACAGAATCAAAAATCCTCCAATCAAAAATCAAAAATCCCTAAAAGTGTTTCCAGCCCTGTGCTTGCAATGGATGGATATTGCCGCCTTTCGTGTGCAGAGTAGCCCCGTCTTTTGCATCCACAATTTCCCCTATGATGGCTATATCATTCATAAACCGTACCTTCTCAATATCCTCCGGCTTCACCGTAAATAACAACTCATAATCCTCTCCACCAGACAAAGCACAAGTAATCGGGTCCAATCGAAAATCCAGTGCCGTCTGAAACACCTCCGGCTTAATCATCACATGCCCTTCCTCCACATAAGCACCCACGCCCGATGCCTTGCAAATGTGCATCACCTCCGATGCCAAACCATCCGAAATATCAATCATCGCAGTAGGCACAAGTGCTGCCTTTTCAAATTGCTTAATAGCGTCGTGACGGGCTTCAGGCTTCAATTGCCGTCCGATGATATAGTCGTGACCTTTGAGTTCGGGCTGTACGCCGGGGTGTTCGAGGTAGATTTGCTTCTCACGTTCCAAGACTTGCAAACCCAAATACGCGCCACCCAAATCGCCCGTCATACACAAAATATCGCCGGTTTTTGCACCACTTCTGTACGCGAGTTTATCTGCCTCAGCCTGCCCTACTGCCGTCACACTAATCAGCAAACCCGTCAGCGAGGAGGTCGTATCGCCCCCCACCAAATCTACCTTATAATAATCACAAGCCTGCCGAATTCCCGCATACAATTCTTCCAAAGCCTCCACCGAAAACCGACTTGATAATGCCAGCGACACCGTAATCTGTTTCGGCTGTGCATTCATTGCGTATATGTCCGACAAATTGACCACCACCGCCTTGTAGCCCAAATGCTTCAAAGGCACATAAGCCAAATCAAAATGAATCCCCTCAACCAACAAATCTGTCGAAACTACCGTCTGAAAATTCCCATAATTCACTACCGCCGCATCGTCGCCAATCCCCTTTACACTGGATTTATTATTCAACGAAAAATCGCCTGTGAGATGCTCAATAAGGGCAAATTCGCCGAGGTCATTGAGTTCTGTTCGTTTTATTTGTTCTGACATTTAGTAATTTTGAATGAGTGAATTTTGAATGAGTGAATGTGATACGCAGACAAAGCCTTACTATAATTTGTATAAAGTCTTTAACCAATTATTGAAAATATATTTTCGGAAGGAAGTAAAGTCGCTGTTGGAGTTCTTCATAGTTTTTACAAAAGTTGTAATATGAGAAATCTTTTTTTACCTGAATCATATTTGCCCTTCTTTTTCGAGTTTATTTAAAATTTCATCAATCATATTTCGTATTTCATCTTCCTGTAAAGGCTTGCTTTTCATTTGTTCTTTGACCTTTTTATGAATACGCGTATATAAGTAATCACCCGTCTCCAAATCATATTCATTACCTTTAAAAGATGCCGGACGCGCTGTATCCAAATTAAATAGTGGAGAGGTTACAAAGCTACTCAACAAACGCTTGGAATATGTTTTCGCATGGAACGGTTCACTCACTTTCGTAATCCCATCCTCTTTATACAATTTATAAAAAACCGCATCTTCGGAAGCCCCTAAAGTAATAATCGGACTATGCGTGGTGAAAAACCATTGGATTTTTGGAAACAATTTACGCAACTTTCCTACAAGTGTATATTCCCAACGCGGATGCAAAAATGAGCCGATTTCATCCACCAAAACGACTGCTTTATAGTCTTTTAAATGTTCTACTTCCGGTTGACTTTTTGCCAAACGACTTAGTAAATCAGATAGCCAAATCAAGACACTACGATAGCCGTCGGAGAGTTGCTTAAATTCGAGTATGGTGTTTTTTTCTTTGAAAATGTAGCCAACTTCATCCTTTTTAGGTTCAATCTTAACCTTATTTTCCAATAATTCCTCAAATAACTCAATGACCTTATTCAGTTTCAATTGACCAATATTTCTATTTTCTGCTATGTAAACTTCGTTCAACCAATCAACCGGATTAGTGAGATAAGTATCGTAATCGAATAAGGTGAGAAAGCCCTCATCGTCATGTTTTCTGTGATTACGCAAACGCCCTACGCCATAGGCATAAGTATTTGAATGAGAATTACTTAAATTATTGTATTCATATTTATCACCTTCCTTATCTTTCACATTAATTTTGAAATGATTTGTGGAGGTATCAATATATTTATAAACAAATT
>CALCMV010000307.1 GCA_937967535.1 uncultured Saprospiraceae bacterium | reverse complement strand
TTACCCATCCAAAACAACAAGATCACTAATAAGTTGACAATCAAACAATCATGCAATCCACCTACATCGCTATTTTCCTGTGTGCTGTACTCAATTTTGCCGCAGGTTGCAAAAATACACCTCAACCGGACACCATTCCCAAGCCTCAATTTGAACAAAACGAACCGCAACCGCTACTGACGGCGGCTGACCAAATCGGCGAATACCTCTCCTTGATTGGTGAACGCAAAACGGCGATGGTCGTCAATCAAACTTCAAGAGTTGGAGAGACGCATTTGGTAGATACGCTCTTGGCTTTGGGTGTAAATTTACAGAAGATTTTCGCACCCGAACACGGCTTTCGTGGTACGGCAGACGCAGGCGAGCAGGTCGCGGATGGGCGCGATACGCGGACGGGCTTACCTATCGTTTCTTTGTATGGAAAAAACAAAAAACCTTCACCGGAAATGTTGGCGGGTTTGGACTTGGTGGTGTTTGATATTCAGGATGTTGGAGCGCGATTTTATACCTATATTTCGACGATGAGCTATGTGATGGAGGCATGTGCAGAGGCTGGGATTCCTGTGATGGTACTTGACCGTCCAAATCCGAATGGGCATTATGTCGATGGACCTGTGTTGGAAGCAGGGCAAAGCTCCTTTGTGGGCTTGCATCGTGTGCCTGTCGTGCATGGTATGACAGTGGCAGAATACGCGCGTATGGTCAATGGCGAAGGCTGGCTTAAAAATGGTGTGCAATGTAATTTATCGTATATTCTATGCAAAAATTACGACCACAACACGCCCTACGAACTCCCCGTCAAACCCTCCCCAAATCTACCTAATGCAAGGTCAATTTACCTCTACCCTTCTCTGGCATTTTTCGAAGGAACAAGCTTTAGCATTGGGCGCGGTACGACGACTCAATTTCAAGTCATCGGACATCCTGATAATCAGATAGGAGATTACGAATTTACGCCCGTCTCCATGCCCGGCGCGAAGTATCCTAAGCATGAAAATACACTATGCAAGGGCTTGAATTTGAGTGAATTGAATAACGAATCATTACGAAGAATTAATCGTTTGCAACTCAATTATTTGATTGATATGTACACCAACTTTTCGGATAAAGCCTCCTTTTTCAATAGCAATAATTTCTTTAATTTATTGGCAGGAAATGAGACATTGCAACAGCAAATCAAGGCTGGAATGAGTGAGGCGGATATTCGCGCGACATGGGAACAGGATTTGAGCGCATTTAAAGAGATGCGTAAGAAATATTTGTTGTATAAAGATTTTGAATGAGCATTTTAGTAAGCAGTAAGCATCAAATAATCGACATTTTTGAACGTGTCTTTTTTCGTCTTCCGATAGCTATCGGAATCAGCTATTTTTCGTCATGTAGCTCGCTATAATCCTCAAAATGAGCTTCGTCTGACAAAAAAATACCCTGCTCAAAAAGTGTCGATTATTCAATACTTACTACTTACCGATTTTTGCAAAGCAAAAATAATTCACTCATTCATTCATTATTTTTTAATCAAATAAAAAAATCTACCATGAGAAAATTCGCACGTATTCTATCATACTTTACATTATTTTGTTGTTGTTTTCTTTTTTCAGTACAATCCAATGCACAAAGTGTAAATTTTTCTAATCCCACACTGGTTAATGTAGGTGACCAGATTGTTATCAGCACAATACTTACAGATTCTTTCGGTGTTCCGTTATCGGGTTTGCCTGTTGAGTATACCATAACAGGTACACACCCACTCCCACCAAGCGTTGTAAATACAGATACAAACGGGGAAGCCACAATTACTTATACTGCCACAAGTCCGGGTGCAGATAGTTTCACAACAGATGTCAATAATGGACTTTTCGCAAATAGTGGAACGATTACAATTAATGCACTACCTACGGTTATTACATTTGTAGGAAATCAAAATGTAGATTTGGGAGACCCGCACTCTTCTACAATTACACTGACCGATGGTAGCGGCAATCCTCTACCCAATGAGCCGATTACCTTCACCATCACAGGTGCCAACCCAACTACGGGTACATTGACCACCGGACCCAATGGAGAAGCAATGCTCAATTACACGCCGACCAATCCGGGTACGGATATAGTGACGATTACAACTACCGATGCCAGTACTTTGACTTATACCGTCACTACCGCAAATCCTGCACCGCCTACAATGATTACATTTGTAGGAAATCAAAATGTAGACTTGGGCGACCCGCACTCCTCTACAATTACGGTGACTGATGCTAGTGGCAATCCTCTACCCAACGAGCCGATTACTTTCACCATTATAGGTACCAACCCAAGTATGGGTACATTGACCACCGGAACTAATGGAGAAGCAATTATCAATTACACGCCAACTAATCCGGGTATGGATATGGTGACGGTGACAACTACTGACGGAACTACTTTGACTTATACCGTCACTACTGTTAATCCTGCACCAACTACTTTCATTACATTTTCGGGCGAACAGACGATATTCCCCGGCAATCCTGCTTCGACTACTATTACGGTGACTGACCCAAGTGGCAATCCAATATCCAATGAAGTAATCACTTACACGATTGCAGGTGCCAACCCAACTACGGGTACATTGACCACCGGAACCAATGGAGAAGCAATTATCAATTATACACCGACCAATCCGGGTACGGATATGATTACAGTAACGACTTCTGACGGTACTACTTCCGGCTTTATGATAACTACTGTAAATCCTAATAACCTCTTCTTTGCTTTTATTCCCGGTACATTTATGGCGGGTACGCCTTCTTCACTGACCTTAGTGGTTACGGATGTTAGTGGCAATCCTGTCCCTGATGCACCCGTAACTTTCACAGTGGGTGGAACAAACTCATTTACAGGAACAGCAAGCACCAACGCAAATGGTGAAGCTATATTGACTTACACCCCTACCAATCCCGGTATTAATACTTTTATGGTAATGGTAGGTGGTTCTTCTCAATCTATCAATGTCAATGTAGGGCAAGGAGCTTGTCCTGACTGTGCTACCGGTCCGACAACAGTGCAAACTTGCGACGATGGCAACCCATGTACAGTGAATGACCAAGAAACCATCTTGGATTGTGATGGCAGCGTGTGTATTCCATGTCAAGGTGAATCGGCTGATTGTGCTGATGCACCGACTTCGGTAGTCGCTTGTGACGATGGCGACCCATGTACCCTCAATGACCTACAAACTGTTTCTGACTGCGACGGCAGCATATGTGTACCATGTCAGGGTACTTTGGAAGATTGTACTTCGGGAACTACGACCACAGTAGCCTGTGACGATGGCGACCCATGTACGATTGGTGATACGCAGGAAGTCGCTTGCGATGGTAGCATCTGTGTACCATGTCAAGGTACGACTACGCCTGATTGTTCAAACGGACCAAGCACCACAGTAGCTTGTGACGACGGCGACCCATGCACTATTAATGATGTGCAAGAAGTTGCTTGCGATGCTAGCATCTGCGTACCATGTCAGGGTACATTACAAGATTGTTCTAATGGTAGCACCACCACAGTAGCTTGTAATGATGGCGACCCATGCACCATTAATGATATGCAGGAAGTTGCTTGCGATGGTAGTATATGCGTACCATGTCAGGGTACATTACAAGATTGTTCTAATGGTAGCACCACCACAGTAGCTTGTAATGACGGCGACCCATGCACCATTAATGATATGCAGGAAGTCGCTTGCGATGCTAGTATATGCGTACCATGTCAGGGTCAAGATGTAGAGATTTCTTGCGAAGAAAATACTTTGGATTTCAGTGATAGTGGTATTGTCTGGCAAGATAATGCACTTTCAGGTACATACACTGTTGGTGGAATCACTTATAGTATTAGCATAGATGATAGTGATAATATCTTATTTAGTGATGAGGTAGAAGGTCCGTTTTCGACTGAATCGGCTAGTGGTGTCAGAATTGGTATTGACCCAAATGACCTAGATGATGTAGTAACAATTACATACGATTTATCACAAACGGTGGATTTCGTCTCTTTCTCAATCAGAGACCTTGATTTCAAAACTTCTCCGGGTCAATCCAATCAGCAGGAAGGCGTTTGTATCATTGGTATTCTTGATGGGGCAAGTGGTCCGGGTATAGAGGTATTACCTGTAATTACTTCTTTAGATGGTAGTGTTGATATCAATGGCAATTGTGCGGAAGCTACAACAGATTCTCGTGATTCGGGTAGAGCAGAAAGTATTTTGGTCGAATTTACGGAGTGTGTAGATAGAATCATTATTGAGTATGGTTCAGGTAATAATTCTCCTGTGAGTGACCCAAGTTATTCTAAAATATATATTGCTGATGAATTTGGTTTTGTAACCAAATCATGTAATCCTTCATGTGTTACATTGACTTGTGATAATGCACCAAGTATTACACAAGCATGTGATGATGGTAATCCATTGACTATTAATGATGTAGAAACAGTATTGACTTGTGGTGGTGCGGTATGTGTGCCATGTGCAGGTACACCCGCTGTATGCGAAGAAAATACTTTGAACTTTGATGATAGCGGTATTGACTGGCATACCAATGCTACATCGGGCAATTTTACAGTAGCTAATCAAACATTTGACATCAACATAGCAAACCCTGACGGGATTTTGGTAGATACTTATGAAAATAACTCCGGTTTGAGTATTGGCATTGAGCCGCAGGATGTCAATGACCAAGTGCTTATTACTTACAATCTTTCGCAAATATCCAGCAATGTTATTTTTGACATCGTTGATTTGGATAGAAAAGACGGTAATTCAAGACAACAGGAAGCTGTTTGTGTATTTGGTTTCTTGGGTAACAATCAAACGCCAATCCTCCCGACCATCACTTCATTGGACGGTAGTGTGGCTATTGACGGTAATTGTGCAGAAGCCATGACCAACTCTGCTGCATCCGGCAGAGACGAAAGCATACTTGTTTCTTTTACGGATTGTATTGATAGAATCGTTATCGAATATGGTACAGGTTCTAACTCTCCCACAAACGACCCAAGTTATTCTAAAATTACCATCGGAAAAGATTTGGGTTTCTCCACATTTGTTTGCGAAAACGCTTGTCTGGTTGATTGTGGCGGCGGCTCGGCTCCCGGTGCCGGCGACAGCGACAACGACGGTGTATGCGATGTAGATGATATATGCCCCGGCTTCAATGATAATGCAGATGCAGACGGTGACGGTATTCCTGACGGTTGTGAAACTTGTGTGGATTACGACCTTGATTTCTCGCAAGGTGGAAATAACTGGATGACAAACAGCACATCAGGCTCTTTTGTCGTAGGCGAGCAGACATTCGACATTATGATTGAGGATAATGACCAGATTCTGGAGGATACAGATGAATCAGAAAGAGGACTCTTGATAGGCATTGACCCCAACGATACGGACGATATAGTAACAATTACTTACGACCTTTCACAAGCCTCTGCCAATGTTATTTTTGACATCCTTGATTTGGATAGAAAAGACGGCAATTCAAGACAGCAGGAAGCCGTTTGTGTATTTGGTTTCTTGGGTAACAATCCCGTACCAATTCTACCGACCATCACTTCATTGGATGGTAATGTAGATATTGATGGCAACTGTGCAGAAGCTACTACCAACTCTGCCGCATCCGGTAGAGATGAGAGTATTCTGGTAGAATTTACGCAATGTATTGATAGAATCGTTATCGAATACGGTACAGGTTCCAATTCACCAACAGCCCATCCGAGTTATTCTAAAATCTATATCGGCGAACAATTAGGTATTCAGACCGAAGTTTGTCAAGACCTTTGTGTTGTAAACTGCGGTTCGGGCGGCGATTCAGATGGCGACGGTGTTTGTGATGTAGATGATATATGCCCGGGCTTCGATGATTTTGCCGATGCCGATAGCGATGGTATACCTGATGGCTGCGAAGTTTGTATGGATTTCTCTTTGGATTTTGAAGAATCCGGCAATACCTTCCAAGAAGCTAGCCGCTCAGGTTCATTCTCCGATGGTGAGCAGACATTCAATATCAATATTTCAGATTCGGACAATATTCTGGAGCGTACAAGAGAAGATGGTTCAGGTATCGAAATTGGCATTGACCCACATGATGTTGATGACCTATTAGTGCTTTGTTACAATCTTTCTCAGGCATCCGGCAATGTTATATTTGATATTGTGGATTTGGATAGAAAAGATGGCAGTTCCAAACAGCAAGAAGCAGTATGTGTATATGGTTTGCTCGGTGCAAGTCAAACACAGATTTTGCCGACCATTACTTCATTGGATGGCAACGTAACCATCAGCGGTAATTGTGCAGAAGCCACCACCAACTCTGCCGGTTCCGGTCAGGATGAAAGCATCTTGGTCGAATTTACCGATTGTATTGACAAAATCGTCATCGAATACGGTACAGGTTCCAACTCGCCAACCAACGACCCGACCTTCTCCAAGATTTACATCGGAAGATACTTTGGTATTCAGACCGAAGTTTGTCAAAATACTTGTGTCACAGATTGTACAGGCGGTTCATTTCCGGGTGATGACGACAACGATGGTGTTTGTAATATTGATGATCTATGCCCCGGTTTCGATGACAATATGGATAGTGACGGCAACGGTATTCCTGACGGTTGCGATGTATCGGCATGCAATACACCACCCGCTATCGGTAACATTACATTGACTTGCACCAATGGCAATGTAACTATCCGTCCTAATACCACATTCAATAGCTCTTGTGGTTCTGATACAGGTACTTTCCTATGGGCAGGTGGCGAACAAACCAACACCTTGACCGTAACGGCTCCGGGCGTATACACATTCACAGTGACTGACTGCGACGGCTGTGCTACCAATGGCAGCATGATGGTAACGCAGACAGACATTTGTTCGTCTTTATCAGGACTCGACGCTATCGCTATCAATGACGATAATGTTACAATGAGAAATCAGGCAGTACGCGGAAATGTATTTGGAAATGACATTAATCCTTATGATTATAATGTGACCATTCAGTTAGTATCTGAACCCGCACATGGTAGATTATTCTTCTTCCCATCAGGTGCATACGAGTACGTTCCCGACGCAGGTTTTATTGGTCTTGACCAATTTGAATATCAAATTTGTGATGCCGATTTAGAATGTATTAATGCCACAACCACAATCGGCGTTATCTCTATCATTCACGACCCACTGGTTTTAAATAATGATGATGCACTCGGTGCAGTGGGTGCAGGTCCGCTATTACTGTCTAATCATAGCGATGGCTTCCTCAAAAATACGGCTACTACATGGACGGGCAACTTGCTCGTAAATGATGCAGCAATCGGCGATGCCAATTTGGTCATGAGTACCACTCCGGTAACAATGCCGCAGCATGGTAGTCTTATCCTCCATGCAGATGGTACTTATGAGTACACACCGATAGAGGACTATGTAGGAAAAGACCAATTTGAGTATGAAGTATGTACAGATGCTGCGCCTGTGGTATGTGCTACTGCTAATATGTACATCACTGTCATCGAAGATATGAACGGTATGCCATTTGGTGGCGACGATTTCTTTGCCATAGAAGAAAACGGTCAAATCAATGGCGATGTCACGCTCAACGACTACGATACAGACGGCGAAAGCCTCACTTACATAGCTTATAATGAGGATATTATGAGTCCAAACATCCTGAGTGACCAAGGCGCAAATGTCACGCTAAATACAGACGGCACCTTCATCTATACAGCAAACAACGGCTATATCGGTCCTGATTTCTTCTCTTACATGCTGACAGACGCTTCGGGCAATACTGCCAAAGCAACCGTCAACATCCTCATACAACGTCTGGAAGCAAAAGTAGAAGTACAAGTATACCTTGCCGGTGCGCTACAAGGTATCAGCATGAATACCAACCTCAACGACAGAGGCTTACTGCCCGGTCAAACACCTAGTAGCAATATCGCAGTAATAAATCCGGCAGGTCAGCCATACCACACTGCTCCGTGGAATTACAACGGAACAGAAGGCGCAGGCTGGACAGATGCCAACTATGAAACTATCGAAGCACAATACGATGCAGCAGTAGTGGATTGGGTATTGGTCAACTTCCGTACTAATATAGATGCCAATAGCTTGGTAGGTAGAATTGCAGGTCTTTTGTTAGATGATGGTAGCGTGATATTCCCTGAAGGTACATTGCCATTGGCAGGTTTGACTGCTGATGCACTGTACATTGTCGTAGAACATCGCAACCACATGGCGGCTATGTCTCCAACCCCCGTCAATATCGGTGATGGCGGCGAACTCACGCTCGACCTCCGCGACAAAGACAGCTACAACACTCAAACCGGTCTTGGTCAGTCTCAAATGTCAAACGGCATATGGGCAATGCCCGCAGGCGACGGCTCACAGATTACCGACCCGACAGGCTATGACATCAACGGTAATGACAAAACGATTTGGGTAGAAGAAAACGGTAAATTCGACCAATATCTACGCGGCGATTACAACCTTGACGGCGATGTAAATGGTGCTGATAAAGGCATATGGTTTGGGAATAATGGTAGTTTCTCCGGCATACCCAAGTAGCGTTCAACTTTAACTTCAACTATAACTCTAAAATTAACTATAGCTCTAAACTCAACTATAACTCTAAACTCAACTATAACTCTAAACTCAACTATAGCTCTAAACTCAACTATAACTCTAAACTCAACTATAACTTCAAAAAAACACAATAATATAGTTGAAGTTTTACATCTAAATTCGCTTTGCGAATAGCCAAGAAAGGGTTTCCGGTTTCGGAAGCCCTTTTTTTGTACACCGCACTACTCTACTGAACTTTGGACATTGGGGAACTGGGAAATTAGGTAATTAGGCTAACGAAGACATAATTTGCTGTTTATCAGTAAAATAAAAATTGCAATAAAAATAATTCAAGGTGAAATGCAAATCAGCATAAGTTATTGATAATGTCCCGATAGTTATCGGATATACGTCAGGTTTAATTATTTTTAAATTGTATTAATTTGATTAGCAGTTATTTGTAATGATTTTTCTCTTTTTTTTTGAATTATAAATTTTATCTAAAAAAATCATTATCAAAAAATTGTCCACGAGAAAAAAATTAATATTTGGATTATTTTACA
>CALCMV010000306.1 GCA_937967535.1 uncultured Saprospiraceae bacterium | reverse complement strand
GTTTAAGTTTGCTTGCGGGATAGTACTCGTCTGACGAAGGTTTTTGTGAAATGTAGTGATTTGTCTCATAAAATATTCGCATTGAATAAAGGGATTCGTCTGACGAGTATTCGCTTTAGGCAAAGTTAAATGGCTAGCCTTTTTTATTTTTAATTAATTAAAAAACAATACATTATAAATTATTTTATTAAATATTTGACAACTAAAATAGTCATTAAGAGGGCGAAAATTCGATATTTTAAAAACTAAATTTAAGGGGAGTACGTACACCATTATTAACTTTGACCATTTAAAACACATAAAAGTAAAACGAAGTTCGTATATTTGCACTCATTTTTACAAAAAGATAAATTTAACGTAAAAGTATCGAGTACCGAGTATCAAATATCGAGTTTTTAAGTGTTTGATTTTCAATAAAATACGAATAAAACTTGCTAATCGCTACTCGTCACTCGTCACTCAAATATAATTCTCATGCAAGGCAAAGGATTAGTAAAATTTTTCCTCGTATTATTATTGGCAGTCGTTGCCTACCAATTTTTATTGATATTACCGACGCGACGTGCGGAAAGTAAGGCACGCGCTCACGCAGAGCAGATATCGGGTACAAGCGATGGAACCGACAGCAGGTTCATTGATGCAGAAGCCTCTTATCTTGATTCTATTTCCAATGAAGAAATCCTGAATCTGGGTATTAAGAAATATACCTACCAAGAGTTGAAAGGACAGCAATTGGCGATGGGGCTGGATTTGCAAGGTGGTATGAGCGTAGTAATGCAGGTAGACCTCGTGGAAATGGTTAAGAAAATGGCGGCAGGTAGCGAAAATAAAAGTTTTCTGGCTGCACTCGAGGGCGCGAAAGAAGAAATGCGCGGGACTTCGGGCGTGGATTATATCACGCTATTTAGAGAGAAATTTAATGAGGTAGCTCCGGGAGAGACGCTCGCAAATATTTTTGCGGTAAATCCGGCTTTGCGCGACAAGATTAACTTCGATTCGTCGGACGATGAAGTGGTGCAACTCCTTCGTACAGAGGCAGATGAAACGGTACAGCGTACTTTTGAATTGTTGAAAAAACGTATTGATAAAACAGGGGTTACGCAACCAAATGTCACATTGGATGAGCGTGTAGACCGTATCAGTGTGGAACTGCCGGGTGTGAAAAACCCGGAGCGTGTACGCGACTATTTGACCGGAACGGCAAAACTCCAATTTTGGGAGACTTACCGACCCTCCGACCCGGAAATTGTAGGTGATTTGGTACGTGCGAATCAGGAACTTTCAGCCCTTATGCCTGTTGAGAGTACACCGACATTTGAGGATGTGGATAGCACGAAAATGGAATTTGACGACTTAGGTAATCGCGTTGACGAGTTTTATGTAAGTAATAAAGAAGCCATTGAAAATCAAACTACTAATAAAGCGACTACGGGCAATGCTCTATTTGATTTGTTGACACCGAACAACGGACAATATTCGCAAATAGTACATGCTGTTGCAAATGAGCGAGACATCCCTAAAATTGATAAATTATTGGCAAAACGCGAAGTGACTTCCAACATGCCCAATGATGCGGTTTTCCGTTGGGGGGCTGACCGCTACAAAGACCCAAATTCGGGCGATGCCACAAAATTGCGCGAATTATATGTCATCAAAACCAATCGTGGAGAGGCTCCCGTAGAAGGGGATAATATCACTGATGCGCGTTCTGACCTTGACGGGCAGCGCAATATATATACGGTTAGCCTCAATATGAATCAGGACGGCGCAAGAGCATGGGGGCAAATGACACGCAAAAATCTCAAAAAAGAAGTAGCGATTACATTGGACGATGAGGTCGTTTCGGCACCAACCGTACAATCTGAAATCAATAACGGACGTACCGAAATCACCGGAAACTTCACGCCCGACGAAGCTACCGACCTCGCTAATATCCTGAAAATCGGTAAGCTGCCTGCCGAACCGCAAATCATTGAAGAGGCGATTGTAGGTCCGACTTTGGGTGAGAAAAACATCCGTTCAGGACTGCTTTCAATGGCGATAGGTTTGTCTTTGGTCTTGATTTTTATGATTCTTTACTACGGTACGGGCGGTATGTTTTCTATTATCGCTTTGTTGGCGAATATTCTTTTTATCGTTGGTGCGTTATCTTCTTACGGAACGGTACTCACGATGGCGGGTATCGCAGGTATCGTATTGACAATCGGTATGGCGGTAGATGCCAACGTTATCATCTATGAGCGTATACGGGAAGAATTGCGAGCCGGAAAGACAATGGGAACTGCCATCATAGATGGTTTCCAAGCCTCCTATTCGGCGATTATTGATGCCAACGTGACGACGATTCTTGTAGCGATGGTCTTGGCATATTTCGGGCAAGGTCCGATTAAAGGCTTCGCGGTGGTTTTGATTATCGGTGTGTTGTGTTCTTTGTTTGCGGCAGTATTGCTCACTCGCCTGATGATAGATTGGTGGACTTCTAAGAAAGAACGTGCGATTAGTTTTTCTACGCCCATGTTCAAAAATGCTTTTGCCAATCTTAATATTGATTTTGTCGGAAAAGGAAAATATGCCTTGATTGGTTCGGCTATTTTTATCGCAATAGGTTTGGGGTCTATCTTTACGAGAGGATTTGATTTGGGAGTTGATTTTACGGGCGGACGTTCTTATACCGTTTTGTTGGATGAGGCGATTGATACAGAAAAAATGCGTGGTACACTCGCTGCTGAATTTGGCGGCAGTGCGCCTGTGGTCAAAACATTCGGTAGCAACGAGCAAATCGAAATTACGACCAAATACCTAAGTGATGACAGTTCGCTTGAAGCTGATAATCAGGTAATTGCAGCATTATATAAAGGTGTAAATGAATACACAGGCGGCAAATTGACCGACGAAAAGAAGTTTAGAAGCGGCAATGGCGCATTGCAGCGTTCTTCCAAAAAAGGACCAACGATTGCCGACGATACGCGCCGTAGTTCCTTCCTTTCTACGAGCATCGCTTTACTCTTGATATTCCTTTATATCTGGTTGCGCTTCCGCAAATGGCAGTATAGTCTTGGTGCGGTAGCGGCATTGTTCCACGATGTATTGATAGTCTTATCTATCTTTTCACTGTTGCATGGCATCCTGCCCTTCTCGTTGGAAATTGACCAGGCATTTATCGCCGCACTCTTGACGGTGGTGGGTTACTCTATCAACGATACAGTGGTAGTATTTGACCGTATTCGCGAATTTTTCGATTCTTATACCGGAAAATCAAAAGAAGAAGTCATCAATCTCGGTGTCAATAACACGATTAGCCGTACAATCATCACTTCATTGACGACCTTGTTTGTGATTTTGATGTTGTTCTTATTTGGTGGTGCAGTGATTCGTGGTTTCGCATTTGCTTTATTGATTGGTGTATTGGTGGGTACTTACTCATCGGTATTCGTAGCTACTCCGGTGGTCAATTACCTCACCAGCGAAGCCGAATTCAAACGCACAAAAAGCGGCAAAGCCAATACCAATGCCAGTAAGAAAGGCTACCAACGCAGAGTTGCGGCTAATGATAATGCTTAAATAATTTGAATGAGTAAATGAGTGAATTTTGAGTGAGTGAATGGTATTTACTTGTTTGTGAAATAAAAAGGGCGATGAAATTGATAAATCAATTTCATCGCCTTTTTTTATTTTATTTAAATTTATTTTAATGTTTAATTATTTTAATTTAAATGAAAATAAATTCGCATACTCACTACCCAAAATAAAACTTTAACCATGTTTGATTGGCTTCAATTTCATATTTTTTAATTTTAACAAACGTAAAACGCCCGTTTTTCCACCCAAATGCCCTGCACCGATAGCAATGAAAATAGACTGTCGGGCGGTCATTTCAGCGATACGGTCTGCCATGATATAATTGCGGTCATCAATCAGTAATTTACGCAGGCTGCCCATGCCTTTTCGGGCAGATTTGTTGAGTTGTTGGAGTTTAGCCTCTTGGTATAGCTTGGTGAGTTTTTTGAGTTGCTTGCGGTAGTTTTTGAAATCTTTGATGGTTTGATAGAGGATTTTGGCTTGTTGTTCAAGGCTGATTTTTTCCATGATTTCCATTTGTTCGGCAAATGTTTCTACGCCTGTGAGGTGCTTGCCTTGTGCCTTCGCGTGTTCGTACAAATGACGGTCTAAGGCAAAAGGCATATCTTTTTGAAAGAGTGCTTCGGTGATGAGTTGGTAAATAAAAAACGGTTTTTGTTGTTCAAAAAGAGCAATGTCTGCACCTATATGTTTTTCCAGAAAAGTCGCAATTCTTTTATATTTTTTTGCTTTGAAAAGGTCTTTTAAAGACTGATTTTCAGGCAATTGCATTTGCCCATTCATCTGAACGGCATCTGCATCTTCAAAGTTAAATTCGGCAGCAAAAGCGGCACACTCTTCTATTTTTTCTTCCACAATAGATAATGCCCCGAAAGCGCGTTCATCTCTGACGTGCATCGTACCAAACAGATAGGAAGGCGCATCGTTTTTCGCGTGTTTGATTTCCCAAAGGAAGGTTTGCTTTTTCTTTTTCACAATTAAAAATGAGTAAATGTTTTGAATGAATGAGTGAATGAATTTTGAATGAATGAATCTGACGATAATGCCTGTGATTCATTCACTCATTCATTCAAAATTCATTCATTAATATTTTATGAATATTTAATACTTGTTCAATCAATGAATGTTTATCATCATTATAAATGACAAAATCGGAGCGTTCAATTTTTTCTTTTTCGGGCATTTGTTTGTCCATTCGGGCTTCGATGGCTTCGCGGGTCGTATCGTCGCGGGTGAGTACGCGCTGTATACGGATTTCTTTTGGTGCAAATACTGTAATCACCTTATTCACAGTGAGATATGAACCACTTTCAAAGAGAATGGCGGCTTCTTTGAGGGTGTAAGGCGCGTCCGCATTGGCTTCATTCCATGCTATGCCATCTTGAAAAACGGCAGGATGTACGAGGGCATTGAGTTTGGCAAGTTTTGATTTATCATTAAAAACAATACTCGCGATAAAAGGGCGATTGAGTGTACCGGCTTGATAGGCTTCATCCCCAAAGACGGATTTTACACCTTCGATGAGATTTGCGTCATTATTCATCAACCACTTGGCGCGGTCGTCGGCATAATAAACGGGAATACCGAGTACCTCAAATATTTTGCAGACCGTTGATTTGCCACTGCCTATTCCTCCTGTGATGCCTATCTGCATGAAATTAAGTTTAAGATTAAGATTAAGTTTAAGATTAAATCGAAGTTTAAATTTTCTTTTTGAAATCTTTCAAAACATCCTGTCTATCAGTTAGTTGCACGTCAAATTTTTGTTCAAAATCCAGCCCTTCTTTCAGCGTGTGCATACTGCCGTAATGGTACAAGGTTTTGATAGCGGCAATAGTTTGTGCGCTGTTTTCGACGATTTGATTGGCAAGATTTAAGGTCGTTTTTTCCAAGTCAGCAAGTGGTACAGATTGATTGACCAAGCCGATTTTTTCTGCCGTTTTTCCGTCAACTACCTGTGCTGTGAAAGACATTTCTTTGGCTTTGAGGATGCCGACCTTTTGTTGGAGGCGTTGGGTCATGCCCCACTTTGGCGGGATACCCCATTTGGCGTGCGTGTCGCCGATTTTTGCTTCATCTGCACATACCACAAGGTCAAATGCCAGCATCAATTCCAATGCCCCCGTAAAGCAGTAGCCGTTGACCATTGCAATAGTAGCTTGCGGCATGGTTTCGAGCAAATCCATTATCGCGCAGCCGTCTTCGTGCATACTGAAGCCGGGTTCTACTTTAATTCGCTGAAAAACAGACAAATCCACACCTGCTGACCATGCTTTCCCTTCTCCCGTTACGATAATGACGCGGCAATCTTTATCCTCTTTTAATTCTTCTAAAACCTGTCGCCACTCTACTATCATTTGCTCGGTGAGGGCGTTCATTTTATCAGGACGATAAAGCGTAATTCGTGCGATTTGCCCTTCTTTTTTGAATTTTATTTGTGTCAAAATAATGAATGAATTTTGAGTGAGTGAGTGAATGAATATTTAATGCTACAATGCGATAATGATGCAATGCTACAATGTTTTTTCAATGAGTGAATGAGCGAATTTTGAATGAGCGAATCACTTACGAAATTTGCTCATAATTAAGTTGTTGCAAAAGCGGATGTCGTTGAATTTTCTTATAAACCGCAATTAATTCTTCATTGTTCAAAAAAGCAAATTTACGACTTGCATCGACATGTTTTACTGCTTTTTCAATGCTTGGCATTTCGGCAGATAATTCGATAAAATCGGTAACTTTTTTCAAAATAGACGCTGGCGTTTCCAAAAAATCTTCATAACGAATGTGCATTACATCATCGCCATAAGTATCGGTCAGCGAGAGGGCTTTTTGTACATAATCTTCCCAAAGTTTCACGCCTTCCTCTAAGTGCAACATGCGGGGCGAGAGGGTTTGAACGGCTTTGTAATCCAAGAATTTCAGGATTTTCACCCAAAATTTCAACTTCGCATGTTCGCGCACGTACAACTCTCGTTTTCGGAGGCTTTCAGCTACGTCAATGGGATTGCGATATATATGCAGGATTTTTGCATTGGGAAAAATGCGTTTCCAAAAATCAATCGTTATCGTCGTGCGCGGGTCTTTCCAAGCCCAAGGAATATCTAAATCAATGATACTCTTGACTTTACCATTGCCCAAGTATTTTTTACGACGCTTGCCCGATAGTTCGCCTTTGATAATCGGCAGTGCCTTTTCGACCATAAATTCATCCATGAATTGATAGTTGTACACATTATCCCAAGTGGCGTTGGATTGCCGCAGCAACCAATCATTGAGCGTGATAAAAAACATAGACTCATTCAAATCGAAAGGGTCTAAATCTTTACCCACAAAAAGCCCCAATTCCTTCAACAGCAAGGTCAACATAGACGTGCCGGAACGGTGCATACCGATAATTATTACAGGAGATTTCATTGAAGGCAAAAGTCGAGTTATTCACATCAAATTCATAGTGAATTGAATGATTTTTGGTTGAAAAAATATTGTAGCATTATCTCATTTCAGCATTATCGCATTATACATTGTAGCATTATACATTGTAGCATTGTAGCATTATCTCATTGTAACATTATCAAGGTGCAGGCATCATACCTACCGCATCTTCTGCGTGTAATGAGCCAAAATATAATTTATCGCCAAATTGTTGTACGCTGGTAATTTCGGCAAAGCCACCTTTGGGGTCTTGGAGATTGTGGATGATATTAGCATCTTTATCCAAACCAAGAATGAAGCCGTAAGCTTGTGCGGCGGGCTGCATAGCATCGGGTAGTCGGGCTATCATTTTTCGGAAAAATGGTTTATCCATAAGACCATCCAAATTAGCGTCGCGTGGCGAGACAAGCGTCAACCAAAAAATACCGTCATTCCCCCGCGAAATACCATCAGGAAAACCGGGTAAATTATCAATGAACACCTCCGAAGTTCCCGCTTTCGCCCCTTTCAGCCAATAGCGTGTCACGCGATATTTTCCCGTTTCATTGACCAATACAAAATCATTATCGTGGCTGACTGCGACACCATTGGCAAAGTATAATTTGTCGAGTAAGAGCTTGGTTTTCCGGGTTTTAGGCTCGTAAGAAAGTAAGCGTCCGTTAGGTTGATGCTCGAATAAATCCAATTTGTAATCGTGAATACCAAAGCGATGCGAAGCATCCGAAAAATAAATCACGCCCTCATCATCCGTTTCCAAATCATCGGTAAATAAAAAAGGTACATCTCCATACGTGGTCGAAAGCGTTGTGATTTCACCAGCTTGAGAAACAGAAAGTAAACCTTTTATCGCATCTGCCACCAATATATTCCCTTGATTATCAAGATGTAAACCGAGTGGTCGTCCACCTGTATTCACCAATACGGAAGCACTGCCGTCGGGTGTCATTTTGATGATGTCACCACTCTCATTTCCGCCATAAATTGCCCCTGTACTATCTACTGCCACATCTTCACAGCCCTCGCATTTTCCATCAAATATATGTTGAATTGCAGCCAATTTATCATTTTGTGCGTACTTACCTGTGAGTGTGGGTGGCGTGGGAACTGTCCATTTTGCAGGCTCTATCGGTACCGGATAAAATAGCAGATAAGCTAATAGTATCAAGAAAATCAAGCCGATATATTTGAGTATTTTCATAGTGAATGATTCTGGTTTTGGGTTGTGCCATCCAAAAGTATTAATTTATTTGTGAACTATTCTGATAAAATAAGGCTTATTATTTTTAATTTTGTTTTCTAATTGAATACATAATGGAAAAAATTACAATTAAACATATCGGACCTGTT
>CALCMV010000305.1 GCA_937967535.1 uncultured Saprospiraceae bacterium | reverse complement strand
CGTCTATCTCGAACCGCAGGGCGCATACGCGATTCCCAACGGAGATAAGAGCATAAAAATTTACAGTTCGACGCAAGGACCGACTGCCGTACAGCGCACTGTAGCGCGGGTTTTGGGTGTTTCGATGAATCAAATTGAGGTGGATGTCAACCGTATCGGCGGCGGTTTTGGGGGCAAAGAAGACCAAGCCTCGCCGTGGGCAACGATGGTCGCACTCGCCACTTACCTCACGAATCGCCCCGTAAAATACATCTTGGAGCGCGGCGAAGACCTCCAAATGACCGGCAAAAGAAATCCCTACAAAAGTCGCTACAAAATAGGCTTGGACGAAAATTATAAGATATTAGCCTTTGAAGGTCAATACTTTCAAAACGGTGGCGCAGCTGCCGACCTCTCCCCCGCGATTCTTGACCGCACACTTTTTCATGCCACCAACAGCTATTTTGTACCGAATGTAAACACACAAGCCTTTTCCTGCCGTACCAATTTAACGCCCAATACTGCCTTTCGCGGATTTGGCGGTCCGCAGGGGATGTTTGTGATTGAAGCGGCGATTCATCATGCGGCGCGACGGCTTGGTCTTGCGCCACACATTATACAAGAAGCAAATTTGTTGGAGGAAGGTTCGGAGTTTTCTTTTGGTCAAAAAACAGAGGATTGTGAGGCGCGAAATTGTTGGTCGCAAGCCAAACGACGATACGATTTTGGACAGCTTCAAGCGGAAGTTGAACAATTTAATCAAAAAAATAAATATATTAAAAAAGGACTCGCATTGATGCCCGTTTGTTTTGGCATTTCATTCACCAATACGATGATGAACAACGCTCGCGCACTCGTACATGTGTATAGCGACGCGAGTGTGGGCGTGAGTACGGGCGCGATTGAGATGGGGCAAGGCGTGAGTTCTAAAATGATACAAGTCGCGGCAAGTAGTTTCGGGATTGATGAAGGGCAAATTAAATTGGAAACGACCAACACCACGCGAGTCGCCAATACCTCGCCTTCCGCCGCAAGTGCTACCGCCGATTTGAACGGAAAAGCCCTGCAAGATGCCTGTAATCAAATCACCGAAAGACTGAAAAATTTCTTAACCAAACATTGGAATATACAAGATAGAAATACGATTATTTTTGAAGAAAATAAAATATATTCTACTGATAATCAGCATAATATAAGTTGGAAAGATTTAATTCAATTGGCTTTTCAAAAACGCATCAATCTAAGTGCGAAAGGACATTATGCCACCCCACGAATTAAATTTGACACCAAGACATCTAAAGGTCATCCCTTTGCCTATCATGTCTATGGGACAGCGATTTTTCGGAGTACAGTGGATTGTATTCGCGGTAATTATGAGTTTGATTCGGTGCAAATTGTACACGATTTTGGTACAAGTATGAATCGCGCAGTCGATTTGGGGCAAATAGAAGGCGGCTTGGTACAAGGCATGGGGTGGATGACGATGGAGGAATTGATTTATGATGAAAAAGGCGTACTAAAATCAGGTAATTTAGCCAATTACAAAATTCCTGATATTTATTCTGTGCCAAAGGATGTCGCCATACATTTCCTCGAAACCGAAGGTAGCGAATTAGCCATTTTAAAATCAAAAGCTGTCGGCGAACCGCCTTTGATGTATGGTATTGGGGCGTATTTTTCGCTGTGTAATGCGATATTGGCTTTTAATTCGGATGCGAAAATTACTTATTCTGCGCCTATGACTGCGGAGAAGGTTTTGATGAGTTTGTATAGTTGAAAATGAGTAGATGAGTAAATGAATATATGAGTAAATATTTTCAATGTCTTAATGATAGAATGAATTGAATGTCTCGCAGTCGGTGGCATCTTCGCACCTCCAAAAGCAATTCGTCATTCCAAACTTGATTTGGAATCTGCCCGGTCTTGGCACGATGTCAAACAGGAGCTTCAATCCAAAATGTTGCTAAAAGCTAAACAGATTCCGAATCGGGGTTTGGAATGACGAATTGCTTTTGGTTTTTGTGTTTTTTGTTCATTTGCTCTCTAATTTTTAATTCAAACTAACTAATTGATAAACAGTGCAGTACGACATTTATAGCGATAAGGTATTTATAGATGGAAAATTACAATCCGCAACAATTTCCATCAAAGAAGATAAAATCGCAGCTATCCACATCGGAAAAAAATCAGAAGCTGCAAAAGACTTCTCTGGCAAAATCATCATGCCCGGCGCGATAGATGCCCACGTACACATCAACGAACCCGGACGCAGCGATTGGGAAGGCTTTGAAACAGCAACCAAAGCCGCAGCGAGAGGCGGTATCACAACGCTAGTGGACATGCCACTCAACTCAAGTCCGGTGGTGACGGATGTGGCAGCGTTCCGAAAAAAGATAGCCGCTTGCGAGGGAAAACTCTACGCCAATTGTGGCTTTTGGGCAGGTGCTACGAGTGCGGCTGTGGATGCAGTACAATCGCTTATCGTAGAGGGATGTTTGGGGGTAAAAGTGTTTTTATCTCATTCAGGAATAGATGAATTTCCTAATATTTCATTGACTGATTTAGATGAATTAATGAAGGGAATCGCGCATTTGAATGTACCTGTATTGGCGCATTGTGAATTGGATACTTTGCCTGCCTCCGATGAATTA
>CALCMV010000304.1 GCA_937967535.1 uncultured Saprospiraceae bacterium | reverse complement strand
TACCGAATTTCTAAAGTCCAGTTAGCTGTCAATTGCTAGTATAAAATTTCCTGATTATAACGGATTGCGTTGGTGATGTAATTTAAATTGGAAGATAAACCCCGTCATTCGTCGGGACAAGCCTAAGTCGTCGGACATTTTCAAAATGTCCGACGAGTAAGGTTCGCAAAATTCTGAAAATCAGCATATTAAATGCTATCGTGTTTTTACCAACGCAAAACGTTACAATCAGAAAATTTCAAACATGCTTTTATTGTTCAAAGGCAAATTGTACCAAATTTGCGCCCATTTGGAGGGCTTTTTGGCGTATTTCTTCGGGGTCGCGGTGTACATCTTGGTCTTCCCATCCATCGCCTAGGTCGCTTTCGTAAGAATAGAAGCATACGAGTCGGTCTTCCCAGACGATACCAAAACCCTGCGCCGGTTTTTTATCGTGTTCATGTATCTTGGGTAAGCCGTTTTTGAACTCGTATTTTTGCCGATAAACGGAATGACTAAAGGGCAATTCAATAAATTCTTTTTCGGGAAATACCTTTTTCATGGCAGTACGCACGAAGGGATCCATACCATAATTATCATCAATATGCAGAAAGCCGCCGGCGAGTAGATACAAGCGTAAATTCTCCGCATCGGTATCAGAAAATACAACATTTCCATGCCCTGTCATATGCACGAATGGGTAGTTGAACAGGTCGGCACTTGCCACTTCTACTGTGGCATAGTCGGGGTCGAGATTGGTGCCGAGTTTGTCATTGCAAAACTTGGCGAGATTGGGCAATGCTGTTGGGTTGGAATACCAATCGCCGCCACCGGCATATTTGAGTAGGGCGAGTTTTATGGTGGGTTTTTCGACGAGTTGATGCGTTGGTGAGTTGTCGAGTTGATGAGTTGGTGGCTCATTCAGCGTGACAAATGAAAACATGAGTATTGAGAGTAAAGCCAAAAGTATATTTTTCATTTTAATGCTAAGGGTTAATGCTTAATGCTTAATGGTTAATGGTTAATCTAATGTGTTCGCTAATTTTGTCCCGATAATTATCGGGATGAATGAAAAATTTTGAATGATAAAAAATATTTAATTTATTAATTAATAATTATCAGTAAAAAACAAAGTAAAATTTAAATTCATTTGTCATTCAAAATTCATAATTCAAAATTTGGCGAAGACATTATTAATCATTATTCATTAATCATTAATCATTAACTAAATTTATAATATGGCAAGCTGCCAAAGCTGCCGTTTCGGTGCGTAGGCGACTGTTGCCCAGGCTGATTGCTTCGTATTGATGCTGCAAAGCGAGTGCCACTTCTTCGGGCGAAAAATCACCTTCGGGACCTATGAGTATCTGTGTATCTTGTTGGGCTTTGCAAGTATCTTTCAGATGTGGTTTTTCGCCTTCATTGCAATGCGCGATAAATGTACGGGATTTCGCGGAATTTTGTGCGAGAATAAAGTCTTTAAAATTTGTTAATTCGTTTAACTTGGGCAGGTAGGCTTTGAGGGATTGTTTCATGGCGGTCAGCATGATTTTTTGGAGGCGGTCTGTTCTGATGTGCTTGCGTTCGGAGCGTTGGCATAAGAGGGGAGTGACTTCGGAAATGCCGATTTCGGTGGCTTTTTCGAGAAACCACTCTAAGCGACTGATGTTTTTGGTAGGAGCTATGGCGATGTGCAAGTGAATATCAGGTGGATTGTAGTTTTGCTGATGTTCGACGATATGTACTGTGCAATGCTTGCGATTTGCCTCTGTGATTTCTCCGGTATAAAGACCGCCTTTACCGTCAACGAAATGAATGGTATCGCCTGTTTTTTTACGCAGAGATTGGACGCAGTGGCGAGCTTCTTCGTCGGGAAGTGTAGCAATTTTTCCCTCAATATTTTCTACATAAAACAGATTCATCAAGTACTCATATTATTGGTTGGCAACTACTCTTTGCTTACTGCTTCTTGAGCCGGCATCTGCGTATTCTATGACTACATCATAGTAGCTTTTTTCTCTTAATTTTGCTTCAAACCAAACTTTATAATTGATACATTTCTCAAAAGGTTCGCCGTAGGGCGGGTGCATGGCGATAAATTCATTAACCATTTTTTCCTGTTCTTTACTGAGGTCAAAACCGCCGTTTTTGATGAGTATATTGAGTAGATTGATGAATGATTTGAAGATAACATTTTTGGGTTCGGCGAGTAATTTTTTGTACATGCGCTTGGTGCGACGCAGGTGGTCGAGTGCATATTTAAATTCCTTTTTCTCAAAATATATAATCGCTTCCATAACAGCAATTTCCATACGAAGTTCGCGTGGTAATTTGTCGTGTATTTCAGAGATATAGCAGGGGGCGAGTTGTTTGAGGGCATTGTCGTAATCGCCTTTGGCAAAATAGCTTTGTACAAACCTGCCGAAATGCCCTTTGAGAATGCTCTGCGGCAGTTCGGAGAGGTACACAATATCTCGCCCTTGGAGGTATTCTTCCGTAAAGCGATTGAGTGTTTTGATGCTTTTGTCGAGTTGGCGGGTATGATAATAAACGGAGTGTTCGTAGGTGACGTAAAAGGGTTTGAATTTATCTTCAAAAATGCCATCGTGCTGTTTGAGGGCTTCGCTCATTTTGTCGAGATAAGGTATAGACTCCGGTATGCGAAGCATCCAGTGATGTGCTGCAATAATCCAACTCAAAGTGACTATTTTTCTTCTGTGCTTATCTTTTTCTTTGAAGTCTGTTTGGTTAAATTCCTCATAACCTTTAATCAGGTGTTCTGCCAATAATTTATATTTTTTTTCTTGATATAATGTATTGGCAATAGATTGGTGGACATTATAACGTGCATTGAAGGAGGTTTTGGCAAGACCGGATTCCTCGAGTTTATCCTTGATTTTGTGGAGTGCCTGCATGATGTCGTCGTCAGTTTTACTATTGTGAATACTTTCGGTAAGTGTAAATGTAACTGACGATAAAAGGTAACGAAACTCACTCAGGCGAGCGTGTTTGAGTAGTATTTCGCGGCGTTTTTCGATATAATAATGTGAGTTGACCGTACCCACAAGGCTACTCATCCCGATGAGTTCTTTATAAATAATCATGGCGAGTTCGTAGGCTTCGATTTTGAGGGCTTTCTTTTCGGCTTCGAGCAGGAGGGTGTGGGCAGTGGCGTAGTCATCTTTGTTAAAAGCAATACGCGCCAACATAATCATACGATGTACATTCAGCTCGTCGTCCATACGGCTGTACTGTACCAGCAGACTCTGCTGTACCTCATCAAGCAGACGGTTTCGCAGGCGATAAAAAGCATTTTTGCTCATGCCGGGAAACAGTTCGCGGATGATTTGTTCGTTGTTTTTGTACGTCTCGTGGTAGTAGGCATCGAACAATTGTACAATTTTGCTTTCTTTTTGACTGGTTCTCATGCGGTTAACAAAAAAGATAAAGTTCTTTGCTTCTTTTTCACTGAGTGAGCGTATAATGTCCTCTACTTTCTTCATTTGTGTCGTAAATATCGACCGAATTTGTTGTCGTAGTTTTTTTGTAATTTTTTTGCCTTGTTCTATATTTTTACATTAAAAATCTTAATGTCAATGTGTTCGCCAAATTATGAATTTTGAGTGATGAAAAATATTTCATTTGTTAATTTTTAATTGTCAATAAAAAACAAAGTGAAATTTAAATTCATTTGTCATTCAAAATTTAGGGAAGACATTGTAATGTAGAACTAAATATTATTTAAAAATAATTTTGTGTAAAACGATTTTCAAATATAATAAAATTAAATTTAATTTTCAGGTAAAATGAAGCAAAATATTTAGCTAAGTAAAAAGAAATAATAATTGCTTCTTATTTAATGTTGAGTTTGTTTCACAAAATGTTATAAATTAATATTTTATAATTAATTAAAAAGCTAATCCAAAAATCAAGCTAAAGTAGTAATTTTTTTTGATGGAAAAAAACAACAGCAAATAAGACAATGAATTTAGTTAAAAATTTATAAAAATAAAAGGCTTTATGAAAAATAAAAAGGGAATGATGTCTTTTGAACATCATTCCCCTCTATAATTTAAACATGATATAAATTCCGAAATCCGCAGTTTTGCTATTTAGAATTTATTATCTTAGTGCTTGTTTTGTTAAACATGCTCTTATATTTCTTTATCAAGGAGTACAATACCGCTTTGTGAAATTTGTAGCCTCGCGTGGTCAATACCATCTCCGACTACTCCGTGGTCAATGCCGTCGCCCACTACTCTTTGGTTCACATTGTCTCCAAGTATCACGGTTGTATGTTGGAATGTATCTTGAAAAATAAGGACATCATCTTGTATTATTTTGACGGTTACAGGCACAGACGAAGAAGCTAAAGGTATCGGAACAGAATATTTAACCCCATCAACGATAACTTCAAAAATGGTATTACTTGGAGAGCTTTCCAGAAAAGTTTGCGTGTTGAGGTTTGCGTAGGTATTTCCATTGCCTATCAAAAATAAAGCAATAAAAATGGAAGCGGTAATTGTTTTTAGCATCTTCATAAATTATGTGTTAATAAGTATTAGTGTAAGATTTGCAGTTTTGTATGTATTTGAATCCAATTTAATTTGATAAAGCCACTAAATGAGGTGGGAGATTGTCTAATCGTGACATAGAAAAACGAATTGTTTGTCGGTGAGTATGTCAAATGATTATGAAAAGTGTAATCCAATTTTGGAACAAAATCTATATGTACGACTCTGACAAATAGCCAAAACCAAGTATTTTTGATAGTCACAAGATCGGGAAAAATATATAGGCAAGTAAGATGTATTTTGATACTATTGTGAGTGTCTAGTTTTTTTGTCACAAAAAAATTGGACACAAGGAATTATTTATTATGGCATATTTGTTTTATAAAATATTGATTATCAGCAAATTAAATACTTTTAACTGTGTTATTTTTTTTGAGAAAGAAATACAAATTTTCCGAAGAAAAAAGTGTAATAAATTAAAAAAATGCAAAGAGAATTGAAATTGTCCCAAAAAATGAGAAATTTTGTGGCATGAATCATACAACTTCTGCCGTAAATTTGCTCAAACGGCATAAGCTAAGGAAAACACCTGCCAGAGTGGAGATTTTGGAACTCTATGCAGGTACGCCTCATGCTATGTCGCACGGGGATGTAGAACGGCAACTTGACGAAATGGACAGAGTTACGATTTATCGTACACTTGCTACCTTTGAGGAGAAAGGCATCATACATCGTGCATATGATGGTGGTGGAGGGGTCAAATACGCCTTATGCGGTACAAATTGTTCGGCACATCACCATGATGATAAACATTTACATTTTTCTTGCGTAAAATGTGGTAATACTTATTGTATTGAAGGATATTCTGTACCCGAAATTAATACGCCCGAAGGGTACACGATAAATGAAGTGTTTTTGTTTGCCAAAGGAACTTGTAATAATTGTAAGTTGTGAACGGTGTAGTTATCGGGATGTCATTCAATGAATTGTAAAAAAAACTAAGAACTAAGTAAAGTTTAAGTTTAAGAACAAGTTTAAACTCTCCCGATAGCTATACGGGACAAATTTAAGCCTCTTTCAGAGGGATAAACTAACAGCGCAAATTTATCGACAACATGTTGGTTTCAAAAAATTCCTAAGAACTAAGAACTAAGAACTGTTGAATCTTACTAAGTCGTGGTACACGACTCGTACTAAGTCATGGTAGCTCAACTATTAAAAAGTCGTAGTATATTTACGGTTTATATTTAATTTACTTATGTATTAAAATCGTTCAATATATGGCTAGACCAACT